>JBDLSS010000281.1:0-5869 GCA_039799345.1 Pseudomonadota bacterium | reverse complement strand
GCTGCCACCGCGATTAAATTCATACAAAATTTCAGCTTCTAACTGATATTCATACATGCCTGCACGACAAGTTTGCATCGCCCGTTTATGCGCGTTTACCGAAATTTCAGCGGCGCGGCGCATTAAATCCAGCTCGGCATCACTTTTATACAAACGCATGTCGTGTAATAAATGATCTAACGAAACTAAGGCAGAAGGCGCGTGTACCCCTGCACGAGAACGTTCCCGCAATTGGTTAATCCAGCCGACAACTTGGCTGTCAAAATCCGCATAAACCCCCATCGGGTAATAAATGCGCTGACAGTTTTCCAGTAAACCGGGCAAAATGTCATCTAAATCGGTAATCGGAAACGCATCATCTGCGCCGTAAATTTCACACGCGCCTTCCAAACCTGCACGCCGCCCGTCCCAAGTTTCTTTTTCAGGATTGCGCTCGCGGCAAAATAATAAATATTCGCCTTGAGTACGTTCAGGAATTAACACCGCCACCGCTTCAGGTTCGGGAAAACCCGTTAAATAGAAAAAATCGCTGTCGGCGCGGTAAGGATAAAGCGCATCACGGTTGCGAATGCGTTGCGGCGCGGTGGGCAAAATCGCGATGCTGCCCTTGCCAATCATGTCCATTAACTCACGGCGACGGCTGCTAAATTCGTATTTATTCATTGGGCGATTCTTCCCTGAGTTTTTTGAGATGTTCTTGATAAATATCCATAACGCCAACCCGTACATATTCAATCAGTTGCATGTAAGATTCTTCATCTTCTTCATTATGCGCTTCATCAACAGGGGCAATGCGTGAAATGGAAACCACATCTTTGATAAATTCTTGCAGGTTTTCGGGAAAGGCTTTTAAATCTTTCACCCCACATAAACCCATCCCAAATAAAAAGCCTTCACACCAACCGCCTAAAGCCTGCGTGCGTATAAAAATGCTTTGTTCATCGTCGGGTAATAAGGGGGTAAAACTGCACTCGGGCGCGTCTAATTTTTCAAAAGTATAGGCTTTTAATAAACTGAGACGACGACCCGCTTCATCAGACAGAATGTCACCATTGACAGTTTCCCCTAACACATGTTTAATCCATAAGGCTTTATCAATCTTGTATTCGCCGCACAACATGCCACATAAAATGCCATGTGCTTCAGCGGCGTTCATCAAGGCATCAACCCGCGTTAAAGCTTGGTTTATCGGTTCGTAAATATCCAAAATTTGTCCTCATAATCGCAACTGTCAGCATTCTTGAAATGAGCTGACTCATCGCTTTATTTTACGCTAGCGTTGTGGGATTGTGTCAGGAATTGATGGGGAACTGCACCACAATGACCTACTAAATTAATTTAAGTGTGGTTCAGACAATCATTGCTTAACCTATGGAACAAATACACCATGTTGAACCTAAAACAATTCCTCCAAAAAACCACAACAACCCCATCAGGTATTATTGCACTTCCGCCCCTGTTGTATTTGAGTGCGTTTTTTACAGGGGGAATAATTCACCTGATTTACCCACAATCCATCCTGCCCATCAATGTCATATTGCAATATATGGGCATATTTTTATTCCTCATCAGTGCAACATTGGCAGGCTGGGCATTTCTCACCTTACGAAACTTAGGAACAAGTCCTGACCCACGTAAACCTTCAATTCTACTTTCGACACAAGGCGCGTTTGGGATTTCGCGCAATCCTATCTATGTCGCAATGACAGGTTTATATCTGGGAATGGCTTTTATAATTAACTCGTTATGGCTGTTGCTATTATTAATGCCGCTGTTGTGGCTGATACACTGGGGCGTGGTGTTGCGGGAAGAACGTTATTTATTAAGCTTATTTGGGGAAAGTTACATTCAATATCAAGCGAAAGTACGACGGTGGTTGTAACTTGTAGCTTGTCTGAATCAGGATTCATAGGATTAAAGGATTTTCAGAATTAAAGAATTAGGAATTACGCAGTTTAATGATTAACTATTTGATTTTGCTGGAAAAATAATTTTACAGTGCGCAGTACTAACTCATTGTAAATTAATCAATTATTGCGGAAAGTTGCGATAGTTTGTGGCAAGAAGCCCATGACATGAGGTTTATGGTGGCGGGGGCGACTAATGGCGCAATTCTTGTTTTACTTTACACACATCAAAATGTAGTGCCCTACAAACGCAGAAACCACCCTTGCGATGGTTTCGAGCACTCAAAAATTGAAAACTTTTTGCATTTTTCATCCTAATCAATCCCATATAATCCTAACTTATCCCAATTCAATACTACTAATTATCTAAAGAGGTCTTAAATTATGATTTCAATTGCGTAACTCATCAGAATAAAACTTAATATTTTTTGATAATTAATCCTGCTTAATTCGGATAATCCTGTAAATCCTGATTCAGACAAACAATATCCAAAAAAAAGCCCGCATGAAAAATACAGCCATGCGGGCTTGTTTCTAAACTCAATTCACATTAATTACTGAGGTTTAACTTGCACACCTTGCCCCAAAACAGGGAAAGTTTTTTGCTGCAAATACGCCACTAATTTTTCAGCAGGCATGTAGCCAGGTAAAATTTCACCTGATTGCAACACAATCGCAGGCGTGCCCGCAACCCCAACCATACGCCCTAATTCAAATTGCGCTTCGACGGGATTATCACAACTGGTGGGCTTAATATCGAGACCTTTTTTGGAGTCGGTAATTGCTTGTTGACGGTCTTTAGAGCACCACACCGACACCATTTTAGTAAAGCTTTCTGAACCAACCCCAGCGCGGGGGAAAGCTAAATAACGCACGGTCACGCCCATGGTATTCAACTTGGGCACTTCTTGATGTAATTTTGCACAGTAGCCACAATCCACATCAGTGAACACGGTAATGGTGTATAAATTATCGCCTTTGGCGGGAAAGATAATCATATCTTCTTCTTTGACCGCAGCCAGTGAAGTTTTACGCAAGTCACCGCGCTTATTTTCAGTCAGATTTGTGCCTGTGTTTGCGTCACGTAAATCGCCAACCAACACATATTTACCATCCGCACTGATATAAACCACTTCAGAACCGATTAAGGCTTCATACAAATTTGGAATCGGAGACGCATTAACAGACACTTGTTTCATGTCAAGCTTCACCATGCGCTTTAAAGTTTGAATCACTGCCGCAGGGGCTTCTAGCTTTTTTTCAATGGCGGGTTTTTCCGCCGTTGCATTTGCTTTCTGTTCAATCAGGGAAGAGGTGTCTGTCGCGCCCACGCTTAAAGACAAACCCCATAAAGCCAACATCGGAAATATACGCATTATCGATACCTAGGTTAATCACGGAAATTATTAAATTGTAAGGGTAATTCTAGCTTAGCCTCGCGTAATAGTGCGATCACTTCTTGCAAATCGTCACGTTTTTTACCCGTAATCCGCACCTGCTCCCCTTGAATACTGGCTTGTGCCTTAATTTTACTTTCTTTCACCAACTTCACAATCTTTTTAGCCATCTCGCTATCGATGCCTTGCTTAATGGTGATGCTCATGCGCGCGCGTCGATTTTGCAACAAAGGCTCGCCCGCCGTGAAAGCAATAATATCAATGCCGCGCTTGGCTAATTTGAGATGCAACACATCTTGCATTTGTTGCAACTGAAATTCATTTTCAGCATGCAACACCAATTCTTTTTCAGTCTGTTCAACTTTAGCATCTGCCCCTTTAAAGTCAAAACGGGTAGACACTTCGCGATTGGTTTGATCAACCGCATTTGCCAATTCATGGCTATCAATTTCGGAAACGATGTCAAAGGAGGGCATAAGCAACTCACTACAAACGGGGAACGAATAATAGAAAACGGGTGATATGCCAGTATCTCACATATCACCCGTTTGTCGGTAGGCTAGTGCATCTGCGTATTAGGCAGCAGTGACTTTTGCCTTGATCGCTCTCTTATTAGGAATTTTTTCTTTAATACGAGCAGCCTTACCACGTAAAGCGCGCATGTAGTAAAGTTTAGCGCGACGCACAGAGCCACGACGTTTCACTTCAATGCCAGCAATTAAAGGGCTATAGCTTTGGAAAACCCGTTCCACGCCTTCGCCATGAGAAATTTTACGCACGGTGAAAGCGGAGTTTAAACCACGGTTACGCTTGGCAATTACCAGACCTTCAAAAGCCTGTAAACGTTCACGGTCGCCTTCTTTCACCTTGATTTGCACAACGATGGTATCGCCGGGTGCAAAGCTTGGAATTTCTTTGTTCATTTGCTCTTTTTCAAGCTGAGCAATAATTGGATGCGTCATTTCATATCCTCTTGTTTCAATTCGTTAATAAACTCTGCCAATAATTTTTTCTGTTCCGCAGAGAGTTCTAATTTTTCTAATAAGTCAGGACGTTTTTGCCAAGTGCGCCCGAGTGCTTGTTTACGCCGCCAGCGGTCAATTTCTGCATGATTCCCGTTTAACAATACCGCAGGAACGTCTTGTTCCGTCGCACCTTCGATAGATTCAGGGCGGGTATAATGCGGATAATCCAGCAAGCCTGCGTAAAAAGAATCGGCACAGGCAGATTCTGCGTCCCCTAATGCTTCGGGCAACCAGCGGGTGAGCGCATCGATCATCACCATAGCTGCCAACTCGCCGCCACTGAGCACATAATCCCCAATCGACCATTCTTCATGAACGTCATGGGTTATGATGCGCTCGTCTATCCCTTCATAACGCCCTGCCAATAACAGCAGGCGGGGATAGTCTAGCAAGCGTTGAACACCCGCTTGATCCAAGCGTCGGCCCTGTGGTGAAAGGTAGATGACGTGGGTATCTGCACCCATTTCGGTGACAGCCGCTTTAATCGTGCTGCGCAGCGGTTGTACCTGCATCACCATACCTGCACCGCCTCCATAGGGGCGGTCGTCCACACGACGGTGTTTATTATCGGTAAAATCGCGCGGATTCCAGAGTTTTAGGCTTAACAAGCCGCGATTTAAGGCGCGTCCTGTAATTCCTCCGACACGCAAAGTGTCAAACATTTCTGGAAACAGCGTAATCACCCCAATTTGCACGCCCTAAAACTCAATGTCTGCGTCCCAATCGACGCGAATTTGTTTGGCGGGCACGTCAACCGATAAGATGACTTGTGGGATTAAAAATGGAATCAAGCGTTCGCGCTCTGTCCCTTTAACAACCATGACATCGTTTGCGCCTGTTTCAATCCATGCGGTGATTTCTCCGAGGAGAATATCTTGCTGATTGGTCACTTGTGCGCCCACGAGGTCGATCCAGTAATATTCCCCTTTTCTGGGGGGCGGCAGTTGTTCCCGAGTGACCGCGATTTCAGACCCGATAAATTGGGCGGCTGCATCTCGATCTTCACAGCCTTCGACTCTGGCGATGATGCCTTTGCCGTGCGGTTTCCCTTCGGCAAGTTTAACTTCACGCCATTGTCCATGCTGTCCGAGTTGCCACGGGGTATAGCGCAGGATATTTTCGAGGGGCTTGGTGTGTGAATACACTTTGACCCAACCTTTTACGCCATAAACACCACTGATTCGACCGACTACGATCCGCGTTGCTGACATTGTTTAATTACGCAGCGACTGCGACTACAGCTTGTTCTTTGGTAAATTGCTTGATTAATTGTGCAGCGCGGTCGGTGGGTTGTGCGCCAACGCCTAACCAGTAGTTAATACGGGCTAAGTCTAATTTCAAAGGAACTTGTTGACCTGCTGCAACGGGGTTGAAGAACCCTAAGCGTTCGATGTAACGTCCGTCAC
Source organism: Pseudomonadota bacterium (assembly GCA_039799345.1). Taxonomy (GTDB): domain Bacteria; phylum Pseudomonadota; class Gammaproteobacteria; order Beggiatoales; family Beggiatoaceae; genus JAQTYU01. Next base: position 134 of record JBDLSS010000281.1, on the reverse strand, counting down.
GGCGATTGCGAGAGTCGGTAACAACGACATGATAGAAGGGACGCTTTTTCGCGCCGCCACGGGAAAGACGAATAGTAACCATAGTGTGTACTTTTCCAGTAATTGCCAAATGAAAACTTTGAATTTTACGTGAT
>JBDLSS010000280.1:0-3054 GCA_039799345.1 Pseudomonadota bacterium | reverse complement strand
AAGGTTCAAAGACTTTAAAACGTAATCCTTCAGGAATACCCGTTCCAGAATCTTCAATAATCACACTCAAGATAAAGTTATTCAACGTGACACCCGCTATCGTTTTGGTGAGGGCGTGCTTGGTAAAGTATTAGCTGTTGGCAATACCGTGATTTTTGAACGACTTGCTGATGAATCAACTTTCATGGATCGCTTGGGTTTGTACGAACGTGAATTACCGCTGATTGGTGTCCCGATTCGTTTTGCGGGTGAAGAAGAACCGATTGGCGTGATTGCAGCCCAACCCAACACGGGCAATGATGGTTTGCTGCCCGACCGTGCGCGGTTTATGGAAATGGTCGCGAATTTAGTCGGGCAAACTTTGCGTTTAGCGCGTGAAGTGGAACGTGAGAAACGTGATCTTGCTGATGAACGTGACCGTTTGCGGCGCACGGTGCGCGGCAGTTATGGTTTTGACAATATGATTGGGCACGCCAGCACCATGCAGCGCGTGTTTGACATGGTGCGCCAAGTCGCAAAATGGAATACTACCGTGTTAATTCGTGGCGAGTCGGGCACGGGTAAAGAATTAATTGCCAATGCGATTCACTATAATTCGCCCCGCAATAACTACGAATTTATCAAAGTCAATTGTGCGGCTTTGCCTGAAAATCTTTTAGAATCTGAATTGTTTGGGCATGAAAAAGGCGCATTCAGTGGCGCATTAAATCAGCACAAAGGGCGTTTTGAACGCGCTGACGGCGGCACTTTATTCCTTGATGAAATTGGGGAAATTCCGCCCACTTTCCAAGCAAAATTATTGCGGGTATTGCAAGAGGGCGAAATTGAACGGGTTGGTGGCAATCGCACGATTAAAGTCGATGTGCGGATTATTGCAGCAACTAATGTTGATTTAGAACAAGCGGTTGAAGAAGGCAAGTTCCGTGAAGATTTGTATTATCGTTTAAACGTGATGCCGATTACTTTACCGCCGCTGAAAGATCGTATTGAAGATATTCCCGAATTATCGAATTTCTTAATCAATAAAATTGCAAAAAAACAAGGGCGTAGTTTGCAAGTCACCGATAGCGCGATTCGTTTATTGATGCGTCATCGCTGGTCTGGCAATGTGCGTGAACTGGAAAATCGTTTGGAACGCGCCGCCATCATGAGCGAAGATGGGGTAATTGACCGTTCGGTGTTGGCATTGACGGGCTTGGAAGAAGAAGTTCAAGATCATGTCAGTGTGGCAAGTCCTGTCGCTGCGGTGCCCCATAAAATGGATTTAAATGATCCCAATGTTGATGAACGTGAACGTGTGATTTCAGCCTTGGAACAAGCGGGCTGGGTGCAAGCCAAAGCCGCACGTTTACTGGATATGACCCCTCGTCAAATTGCGTATCGTATTCAAACTTTGAATATTAAGATGCGGAATATTTAAACTCTTCTGACCAAATCTAAAAATTATCCCATGCCTCGTAAACTTGCCGTAATCACGGGTAGCCGTGCTGAATATGGATTACTGTATTGGTTATTGCAAGAAATTCAAACTGATGCAGCGTTAGAACTTCAGCTTGTGGTCACAGGAATGCACTTATCCCCTGAATTTGGTTTGACCTATCGCAGCATTGAACAAGATGGTTTTCACATTGCCGCTAAAGTCGAAATGTTGCTTTCTAGTGATACCCCAATAGGCATTGCGAAATCGATGGGTTTGGGAGTTATCAGTTTTGCCGATACCTTGGCAAATCTCAAACCCGATATTGTTGTGGTTTTGGGAGATCGCTACGAAATTTTCGCAGCGGTTCAAGCGGCGATGGCATTGAATATACCTGTTGCCCATTTACATGGCGGTGAAACCACTGAAGGTGCGATGGATGAAGCAATTCGGCACAGCATTACTAAGATGTCCCATTTGCACTTTGTGGCGGCAGACGCTTACCGACAACGTGTCATTCAATTGGGTGAATCGCCTGAACGGGTATTTAATGTGGGCGGCGTTGCCCTAGACAATTTAAAACGTTTAAATTTATTAAATCGTGAACAATTTGAAACCGCTCTCGATTTTAAACTCGCCCCGCTTAATTTCTTAGTCACTTATCACCCCGTGACACTCAGTCAGACTTCAGCTAAAGCCAGCGCACAAGCTCTATTAGATGCCTTAGACGCATTTCCCGAAGCTCATATTATTTTCACCAAGGCAAATGCGGATGCGGGGGGACGCATCATCAATCAGTTATTAGATGAATATGCTGCCGCACAACCTGAACGGGTTTATCTCACCACGTCTTTAGGTCAGTTAAAATATTTAAGTGCGATTCAATTGGTGGATGTGGTGATTGGTAATTCATCCAGCGGTTTGATTGAAGTGCCTGCTTTACATAAACCCACAGTTAATATCGGTGAGCGGCAACAAGGGCGATTAAAAGCGGCTTCGGTGATTGATTGTAGTGAGGAAACATCGGCTATTAAACAGGCGATTAATTATGCCTTATCTGCTGAGTTTCAAATGCAATTACCCAATGTAGTTTCTCTATATGGTCAGGCAGGGGCAAGTTTGAAAATTAAAGAGGTACTAAAAAACTACAATTTACATGATATACTCATGAAAAAGTTTTATGACCTAGCCCCGTAAATTATGACCAAAAATTGGCAAAATACTCGAGTCGCGCCCACAGATTCGATTCGCGACACCATTCAGATTATTGACCAAAGCTCCTTACAAATTGCGCTCGTCATTGATGAGGCAGGGCAGTTATTGGGAACGGCAACGGATGGGGATATTCGCCGCGCCATCCTAAAAGGAATCAGTTTAGACGCGGCAATTCACAGCATCATGAATGCTAGTCCGACGGTTGCCCAAGCGCATGACAGCACTGAACAAGTGCTGGCTTTGATGCAACACACCCGCAAGCATCAAATTCCAATTCTTAATTCTCAAGGTATTATCGTTGATTTAGCGATTTTAGAATCTCTATTATTGCAACCGACGACCACGCGCCCGAATGCAGTGGTATTAATGGCAGGTGGATTGGGGACACGTTTACGTCCCTTAACCGAACATTGTCCCAAACC
>JBDLSS010000279.1:0-4300 GCA_039799345.1 Pseudomonadota bacterium | reverse complement strand
CCAAATGCAAACGCTTGTCTAAAGCCGCCTCACACAATTCCACCAAATCCGAGCGCAAACGCATCATAATCGGCTGGGTTTCGGGGTCGCCAAAACGGCAGTTATATTCTAAAACTTTAGGCGTGCCGTCTTGTTCAACCATCACCCCTGCATATAAAAATCCCGTGTAAGGATTGCCTTCCGCTGCCATGCCGCGCACTGTGGGTTCAATCACTTCACGCATAATGCGCTCGTGAATTTCAGGCGTAACAACAGGCGCGGGGGAATACGCGCCCATGCCGCCCGTGTTTACGCCCTTGTCGCCTTCGTGCACGGCTTTGTGATCTTGTGAAGTGGCAAGCGGTAAAATATGTTCGCCGTCCACCATGCAAATAAAGCTGGCTTCTTCGCCATATAAAAACTCTTCAATCACCACCCGATGTCCCGCGCTGCCAAAAGCATTACCCGCCAACATCGAGCGCACTGCTTGTTCTGCCTCTGCCACTGATTGCGCCAAAATCACGCCCTTGCCCGCCGCTAAGCCATCGGCTTTAATCACAATCGGCGCACCATGTTGTTGAATATAGGCGAGTGCGGGTTCAATTTCGGTGAAGTTGCCATAAAAAGCAGTAGGAATTTGGTGGCGTTGTAAAAAATCTTTGGTAAATGCTTTCGAACCTTCTAATTGTGCCGCGTTTTTGCTTGCCCCAAAACAGCGTAAACCTGCGGCTTGAAAACGATCCACCACGCCCAATACCAAAGGTGCTTCAGGGCCTACAATGGTCAAACCAATTTGTTCACTTTGGGCAAAGGTGAGTAAGCCTTCAATGTCTTCGGGCTGAATTGCGACATTACTAACTTTAGCTTCGTGTGCTGTACCTGCATTGCCTGCGGCAACGAAAACTTGGCTGACTTTTGCCGATTGTGCCGCTTTCCACGCCAGCGCGTGTTCACGTCCCCCATTCCCAATGATTAAAACTTTCATCGATTTTATTCCGTGCTGTGGTTTAAGCTTCGCTATATTAGCGACTGCTTGAGAGAAAGCAATGCCTCTCACAGGCTGATTCAAGAGGAAAAAGTCGCTGTATAATTTCGCCATCCCTAGAAAAAATGGGAAACTGTCACTTTATACTGTCATAATTAGGCTTTACAGGGGACTTAGCTCAGCGTTTCAAAATGAAAAAGGCTTGACATCTGCCTCCCCTTGCCCTAAACAATGTTCCAAATTTATCTCCAGAGGGAAAACGTGCTTTGAGTAGTGTTACGCTTGGTCTATTATTAGGCTTCTTAGTTATTTTGGTGCTTTGTTCTGCCTTCTTTTCTGCCGCAGAAACCAGCATGATGGCAATTAACCGTTATCGATTACGCCATTTAGTCACGAAAAAACACGTTGGTGCGACACGCGTTAGCCAATTACTAGAGCAACCTGATCGCTTAATTGGAGTGATTTTACTCGGGAATAATTTCGTCAATATCTTAGCTTCTTCTATAGGTACTGCAATCGCCATCCATTTGATGGGTGAAGAATGGGGTATTCCCGTCTCGGCTGCCTTGTTGACCGTTTTTATTCTAATCTTTGGGGAAGTCGGTCCAAAAACTGTCGCCGCGTTACATCCCGAAGCGGTTGCTTTTCCCACCTCTTTCTTTGTAAAACCGCTGTTAAAATTACTCTATCCTTTCGTTTGGTCTTTAAACAGTATCACCAATGTATTGTTGCATTGGCTCAATATTTCCTCCGAAAAAACCGAGCATCATCGCCTCAGCCCTGAAGAATTGCGCACCGTGGTGCATGAAGCAGAAGGTTTAATTCCACAACGCCACCAACAAATGTTATTAGGCATTTTAGACCTGAACAAAGCCACTGTTGAAGATATTATGATCCCGCGCAATGAAATCATTGGGGTGGATTTAAACGATTCACTGGATACCATTGCAGAACAATTGGTGAATTGCCAACACACTCGTCTGCCTGTGTATCGCGAAAGTATTGATCATGTGGTGGGGATTGTGCACTTACGCAAATTGCTGCGCCTGTTTAAAAACAATGACTTCACTAAAGAAACTTTAGAAAAAACCGCGAAAGAAGTCTATTTCGTACCCGAAGGTACGCCCTTAAACACACAATTATTGAACTTCCAACAGCAAAAGCGTCGCATCGGTCTTGTGGTCAACGAATATGGCGATATTTTGGGTTTAGTGACTTTGGAAGACATTTTGGAAGAAATCGTTGGGGAATTTACCACCAATCCTGACACCCTCAGTCCTTCGATTCACACCCTTGATGAAAACACAATTTTAGTGGAAGGCGGTATTAGTATTCGTGAACTCAACCGCATTATGAGCTGGCATTTACCCACCGAAGGTCCCAAAACCTTAAATGGTCTGATTTTGGATTATTTAGAAGCGATTCCTGAAACAGGCACGAGTTTACGCTTGGAAGGCTATCCGATTGAAATCGTGCAAGTGGCAAATAACACGATCAAAACGGTGCGCATTCACACAGATCGTGAAAATCTACCCTGTTAGTTTACAGCACATTCAAACATCACTGCGTCTTTCATCCTCTAAAAATAGCAATTTAAATACCAAATAGTTAGTTGATGTTTAGTTATTTTTAGGAGCTTTAGGGCGCGGTTAATTCCAAAATAAGCTCTTATTTATCATGGTAATTTTTTAAACTCATTGATAACTAAAGCAGAATTATCTTGAATTTTTAAACGTCTATTTAGATAATTCCAGATTACAGTGGCGTATTATTAAACACTTTTAGCAGAGATTTTTTGATGGCAGAACGTTTTAAAAGACTGGTCAGCCAGTTATTAAGTCCCCTCGCTACGCTTCAATTACGCCTAGAAAAACTTGGGCGGGTGTGGGCTTATACTCAATTGCGAGCGCGACTTAATATCGAAGTAGACAGCAGTATCGTGGTTTTGGGCTGCCCCGAAATTCAAGGTACGCGCCAAATTTCCCTCGGAAAAAGCTTATATTTATACCGCGAACTGCATTGGGAAACCCAAGCACAAGGCAAAATTCTGATTGCCGATAATGTTGTCATCTCGCGTGGCGTGCACCTCGTGGCATTTTCAGAAATCAGTATTGGAGAGGGCACAATGATTGGTGAATACAGCAGCATTCGCGATGCCAATCATCGCATCGATGTAAGTCAACCCTTGCGCAATGCAGGACACGACAGCCGCCCGATTCACATCGGTAAACAGGTGTGGATTGGGCGCGGAGTCACCATTTTAGCGGGGGTCACGATTGGAGATTATGCAGTGATTGGTGCAAATGCCGTGGTCACTCATGATATTCCTGCCCATAGTCTGGCTGTTGGAATGCCAGCTCGTCCCCTTAAACGTTATCTCACAGATTAATCACATGAATGTAAATCAAGAAAATACGCAAACTCCTTTATGCGTCGATTTAGACGGCACACTGATTGCCAGCGACACCCTTTGGGAAAGTTTTTTAATTTTATTGCGCCAAAGTCCATGGTGTATTTTTTTCGTGCCTCTGTGGCTGATGCGTAGCAAATCTTATTTTAAACAACAGATTACTGATCGTGTCAGTTTAGACGTTAGCAGTCTGCCATTTCGAGAAGGCGTACTGAGTTTTCTGCAACGCGAATACAGCAGAGGACGGACTTTAATTCTCGCCACTGCCGCCAACGAGAAAATCGCTTACGCTGTGGCACAACACCTAAAAATTTTCAATGAAGTGCTCGCCAGCACCGCACAACTCAATTTGAAAGGCAGCAATAAACGCGATGCCTTAATTGCCCGTTTTGGCGAGCATCAATTCGATTATATGGGCGATGCGATGGCAGATATTCCGATTTTCAAAGCGGCGCGTCATGCGTATTTGGTCGCACCCAGTGCCCAATTAAGTGCATTAGTACCCACGCCTTCCGAGCGCATTTTTATTGCCCCGCGCCCTACATTAAAAACTTGGCTGAAGGCTTTGCGCCCCCATCAATGGGTAAAAAATAGTTTAATTTTTGTACCCTTGTTTCTGGCACATCAGTTGTTAATGGGGGATAAATTATGGGCAGCAGGCTGGGCATTTATTGCATTTAGCCTAGCAGCATCAGCAGGTTACGTGCTGAATGATTTATTAGATTTGAGTGCCGACCGCGCCCACAAAACCAAAAAAAATCGACCCTTTGCCGCAGGTTTGCTCCCGCTGGAATTCGGGCTATTATTATTTATAGGGCTGGTGGTTTTAAGTATGAGCATTGCTTTTTTAGGACTGCACAGTCGTGTTGGTTGGGTTGTGTTACTGTTCTTAGTATTAACGCTGGTGTATTATTTATATATGAAAC
>JBDLSS010000278.1:0-6109 GCA_039799345.1 Pseudomonadota bacterium | reverse complement strand
AAGTTTAACGCGGAGTTTTAGACAGAAAGGTTTAAGAAAAAATTTGGATTGATTAAATCCATTACCATCGACACTGCTGCATCAAGGTTTCCTGTTTTTGCAGTTAAATACTGAACGTGTTTACAGGCATTACCCAACGCGGAATTTAAAACAACGTTGGGAAAATTCTTTTGCCATTTATTTCTGTGTATTGCAATAGGTTTACTCATTTGTCAGTATTATCAGTATACTTAGTGAAGATTATAACAAACGTAGCCTCATACACCATAAGCTGCTAAAAATAACCCTAGCAAGTCTTGGTTTATAACCCGACTGAAACATTTGATAACGTCAGAATAAGCTCAAACGTTACGATGCAGCTTGCAAATCTGCACCAGCCTATGGGTAGTTAAGCTTTTTAAATCCAGCTTACGTCGTGTTACAACTGGGTTGCAGTGCTTTAATAAATTGGTACAGCAGGAAATTGATATTGTTCAGGATAATCCACTTTGCAGAAATACAAACCATCAGGCTGCGCTGTGACTCCACCCGCCGTGCGATCCCTTGCTTCTAGCACGATTTTTGCCCATTCTGGCGGCTGATCACCAACCCCAATCCCCATTAATACCCCCGCAATATTCCGCACCATGTGATGTAAAAACGCATTTGCCCCAATATCAATTCTAATCTGCTGTTCATATTGGCTAATATTAATGTAATGCACCGTTTTAATAGGACTTTTTGCTTGGCAATTAATTGCGCGATATGAAGAAAAGTCATGCGTGCCGATTAAATATTGACTGGCTTCGCGCATTTTTTCCACGTCCAAAGCACGGCAAAACCACGAAACCCGTTTTGCATAAATCGCCGAGCGCGTCGGACGGTTTAAAATGATATAGCGATAATGCCGGGCTTTGGCACTGAAACGCGCATGAAATTCATTGTCTACAGGCTGCGCCCATAACACATTAATATCTTTAGGTAAATTGACCGTTGCGCCCAAAATCCACGCCCGCATCGGACGCTCCACTTCCACATCTGCATGAATTACCTGCGCGAACGCATGAACACCCCGATCTGTGCGTCCTGCACAAATCACCGACACGGGATGATTCGCAACTTTGGACAATGCGCTCTCGACGCAGGATTGCACCGTGCGCACGCCTGCTTCCTGCGTTTGCCAGCCGCTAAAATGGCTGCCATCATATTCAATTCCTAATGCAATTCTCATCCGTCTTTAGAACCTTAAGCCACGCGAGGGAAATATTAATGTGGACTGCATTTTAATATAAATCCGCAATATGAGAAAATTTGTTCTCAACCCTCTTGTAATTTACCAACCAGTCAACTATTATAAAACCCATGGGTAGACATAGCGATGCAAAACAACGTATTTTAGACAGTGCCCGCGTGTTATTTCACGCACGCAGTTACAGCGCAGTCGGAATACAAGAAATCTGCGATCATGCCGCAGTTAAAAAGGGAAGTTTTTATCACTTTTTCCCTTCCAAACAAGCATTGACCCTTGAATTGTTAGATCAATCTTGGCTAGGATTTGAACAGGCATTTGTCAGTAGCTTATTGAATCCTGAACGCCCTGCCTTACAACGGATTGTGCAGTTTTTTAAGTTGGGCTGTGAAATGCAGCAACGCTTACTCGATAAAACAGGCTGTGTTTTGGGCTGTCCTTTCGGAAATTTGGCAATGGAATTGAGCACGCAAGATGATTTGTTGCGGGCGAAATTGCTGGAATTTTTTCACCGAATGGAAGCCGTTTTAGAGAAAGCCTTACTTGAAGCGATTAGTGCTGGGGAATTATCTGAAGAAACAGATACTAAACTCAGTGCCAAAGCGATGTTAGCCTATTTAGAAGGTTTGTTATTGATGGCAAAAGCAGGTAATAATCTACAAGATTTTACTGTTTTAAGCGAAATGGCTTTGAAATTGATTACGAACCGTACAACCCCCCTTTGAAAAAGGGGGCAGTTTAAAAGTATCCTTCCCTAATTTTTAGGGATTTTTTTGAAACTAATAATTTACCAACCAGTCAACTATAAAGGTGTCATCATGAGTGAAATTGCTTGCCGTAACTCCAACAAAGCTTTAGTTCAACCCGTGATTCCCGCAGGTGCAGAAACACAAGTGAACGGGATTTTTGCCCAAATGGAAGCCAAAATGGGTAAAGCCCCTGTTGCGCTGAAATTATTCAGTTTAAGTCCTGAATTGCTTTCCCAAACCGTGGGGCAATTTGGCTATTACATGCAGCATCCACGCTTAAGTATGCCCTTGTTGGCGATGATTCGTTTATTGGTGGCGCAACAAGAAAATTGCAGTTATTGCGTCAACATGAATGAAAAAATCCTCGAAAGAGCAGGTTTTGAACAAGCGGTGATTGCCAAAATGCAGGAGTTTCCTGAAAGTGCACCTTTGGATGAACGCGAAAAAGCCATGTTATTGCTGGTGTTGAAAGCGGTTAGTATTCCTCACACCGTGATGGCGGAAGATTTTGAACATCTGAGAAGTTTAGACTGGACGGATCGGGATATTTTAGAAGCTATCAATCACGGAGCCGTCGCGCTGGCTTTGGATCGTGTGTTAGATGCGTTTAACGTGAAAGATGAACAGGCATTTGCTTAAGCGTTGAAAGGCAGTAGCAATGTGGAGGATGATTAAATTTGACCCATTTTTTTGCACGTGGGCAATTCAAAAGTATTGAAAATTTGACCAAAACTTCTTAAAAACCGCCAAATTCATCCTCTCTCACTTGGCGGTTTATTTTGTTTACAGATTAAGATGATTGGTAGTGCTCAAGTTGTAATGATTGTCTGAATCAGGATTTACAGGATTAAAGGATTTTCAAAATTAAAGAATAAAATTTAATGTTGTTAATATCAGTAGATAATCCTGTTTAATTCGGATAATCCTGTCAATCCTGATTCAGACAATAAGCTGGCTAAAATCCTTACTTATTTTGTACTACCAGATGATTAAGTCGTTGGTGATAGCTTTCTCCCTCGCTCAAAAGCCCTTGCCATATTGGCAGGCTTTTTTCATTTACGATACACTGGTGACCATTAAATAATAAAGATAACCACCACCGCGAGGATAAAGCACGATTATGCAGCCCTCAATAAGTCATACCCCAATTTGGACAGCCTTGAGCGAACACCAGCAACAACTGGCGAAAACACCCTTACGCGATTTATTTGCCCAAAATCCTGAACGCTTCACCGAATTTTCTCACGAAGCCTGTGGCATACTCATGGATTATTCAAAAACCCATGTCACTGCTGAAACCTTGGAATTGCTCACCCAATTAGCCGACACTGCACAATTGCAAACGTGGATAACGCACATGTTTGCAGGCAAAAAAATCAATCATACCGAAAACCGCGCCGCCTTTCATGTCGCCCTGCGCAGCCCACAACCGATGTATAGCAACGGGCAAGAAGTCACTGCCGAAGTGCAGCGCGTGCTTGCTAAAATGCAAAAGTTTAGCGAGACCGTGCGCAGTGGTGCATGGAAAGGTTTTACAGGCAAGTCCATTGATACCGTAGTCAATATTGGTATTGGCGGCTCAGATTTAGGGCCTGCGATGGTGGTACGTGCGTTACGTGCCTATCAAGCCCCCCATTTGCGTGGCTTTTTCGTGTCTAATGCGGATAGCACGCATTTAGTGGAAACTTTGGCACAGGTCAATCCTGAAACTACGCTGTTTATTATCGCCTCCAAAACCTTTACCACTCAAGAAACTTTGCTCAATGCGCACAGCGCACGCCGTTGGATAATTGAACAATTGGGCGATGAACAAGCGATTGCCCGCCATTTTGTCGCCATCAGCACTAATGCCGCCCAAGTACAAGCGTTTGGAATTGATGTAGCGAATATGTTTGAATTTTGGGATTGGGTGGGAGGACGTTATTCACTGTGGTCGGCGATTGGTTTGCCGATTATGGTGTTGCTGGGCGCGGATAATTTTCGTGCCTTGCTTGCGGGCGCACATGACATGGACACGCATTTCAAAACAGCCCCGTGGCAACAAAATTTACCCGTGCTCATGGGTTTGATTGGTGTGTGGTATAGCAGTTTTTTCAAAGTGGCAAGCCGTGCGGTGCTGCCTTATGATTTCGCGTTGGAATTATTGCCCGCGTATTTGCAACAGTTAATTATGGAAAGTTTGGGGAAACATGTCACCCGCGACGGCGCAGAAGTTGATTATTTAACCTGCCCGATTATTTGGGGTGCGGCAGGGAATAATGGACAACATGCGTTTTATCAATTATTGCATCAAGGTACGCAATGCGTGCCCTGCGATGTGTTGATTGCGATTGAAGCCCAGCATGAATTACCCCATCATCAAACGGCAGTATTATCCAATGCCTTGGGACAAACTCATGTATTTATGCAAGGTCGAAATCTTGCGGAAACCCAAGCCAGTTTAAGTCAGCTCGCACCTGAACAATTGCCACACCGCGTATTTACGGGCAATCAACCGAGCACCGTTTTAATGTATCAAAAGTTGACACCGCATTTATTGGGCAGTTTGATTGCTCTATATGAACATCAAACTTTTGTGCAAAGCGTGTGCTGGGATATGAATGCCTTTGACCAATGGGGCGTTGAATTAGGCAAGCAAGTCGCTAATAGTTTGTTGCCTGAGTTTGCGAAAACTGAACCCAGTACAGCTTATGATGTGTCAACGGCGAGCTTGTTGAATTATATTAAGTTACGGCGCAGTTGAAGATTATTGTACCGTAACTTTCTGAATTCTTTCGACTGCATTCCTGAATGATATTTGGGAATACAGTCGGGACGCGCCGCATCTTACATTATCGAATTAGGAATTACGCAATTGAATTAGTAACCACTTGATTTTACTAACAACATGTTTGTACGGTGTACAATAATAACTCATTGTAAATAAAAGAATTAATGTTTTAACTGCGTAATTCCTACGAATGTAATATGCTGTTTATACTTTTCTGCTGATTTAAACAATACAGAATCCCATCACAAGACTATGCTTTGAATAGCGTGCTCTGCTGCTCATTTCAGAAGGAGATTATTATGGATTTAGGTATTAAAAATAAAGTCGCTTTATTAACGGGTGCATCTTCTGGTTTAGGTTTTTCCAGTGCAGAAGTTTTATTGCAAGAAGGCGCGAAAGTTGCGATTTGTTCACGCAATGCGGCGAAAGTTGAAGCCGCCGTACAACGTTTAAAAGAACGTGCCAGCAATCCTGACAACGTATTTGGCATGGTGACCGACTATAACGATGCAGCACAAGCCAAAGTATTTGTCAAAACGACACAGGAAAAATTCGGATCAATTGATATTTTAGTGTGCAGTTCGGGCGGCCCAGCACCGGGCATGGCAACCCAATTTGAAGCCGCTCAATATCAACAAGCCATGCAAAATAATTGCTTATCTTTTATTGACCTGACCCTGAGTTTAGTGCCCGCCATGCGTGGTAAGAAATGGGGACGCATTGTTTATATTACCTCTTCCGCCGCCGTGCAGCCCGTACCAAGTTTGGTGCTTTCTAACGTTGCCCGCACCAGCTTACACGCCTTCGCAAAAAGTTTATCAGTGGAAATTGCCCACGATGGCGTAACCGTGAATTGCGTGATGCCCGGTAAACTCAACACCGACCGCATTATGGATTTAGTGCGCATCAGCGCAGGCAAACGCGGTGCGACGTTACAGGAAGAAATGAGTCAAGATTTTTCCAAAATTCCTGCGGGACGTTATGGTCAACCACGCGAATTGGGAACATTAGTGGGATTCCTGTGTTCAGATTGCGCATCCTACATCACAGGCAGCGCGATTGCGGTTGATGGGGGCGCAATTGCGGGTTTACGTTAATTTTTAGGTAGTGATAAACAGCTAGGGCGTGTCATCAATTAGGTTTTAACAGAAAGTAGCGCGTTTAAAAACCTTTAAAGAAGCCCCCAACCCCCTAACGGGGGTTAAACACAAACAAGTTATTTAATGTTTTAAGTCCCCTTTAGGGGAGGGCTTAATCAAAGAGTTAAATCACTTTATCAAATAAACAGTTACGACATATATTGCTGTAACTACTTCTTATGCAAACACTTTATCTGAGGGGCTAGACTGGCTAACCAGCCCC
>JBDLSS010000277.1:0-3672 GCA_039799345.1 Pseudomonadota bacterium | reverse complement strand
GGATTCCAGACATGTCAAGGCCAGGTAAGGTTCTTCGCGTTGCATCGAATTAAACCACATGCTCCACCGCTTGTGCGGGCCCCCGTCAATTCATTTGAGTTTTAACCTTGCGGCCGTACTCCCCAGGCGGAGAACTTAACGCGTTAGCTGCGATACTAAAGGACTTAACTCCCCCAACATCTAGTTCTCATCGTTTAGGGCGTGGACTACCAGGGTATCTAATCCTGTTTGCTCCCCACGCTTTCGTACCTCAGTGTCAGTATTAGTCCAGGAAGTCGCCTTCGCCACTGATGTTCCTCCACATATCTACGCATTTCACCGCTACACGTGGAATTCCACTTCCCTCTACCATACTCTAGCTAAGCAGTTTCAAATGCAATTCTCAAGTTGAGCTCGAGGATTTCACATCTGACTTATTTAGCCACCTACGTACGCTTTACGCCCAGTAATTCCGATTAACGCTTGCACCCTCTGTATTACCGCGGCTGCTGGCACAGAGTTAGCCGGTGCTTATTCTGTTGGTAACGTCAACACTGCTGGGTATTAACCAACAGCTTTTCTTCCCAACTTAAAGTGCTTTACAACCCGCAGGCCTTCTTCACACACGCGGTATTGCTGGATCAGGCTTTCGCCCATTGTCCAATATTCCCCACTGCTGCCTCCCGTAGGAGTCTGGGCCGTGTCTCAGTCCCAGTGTGGCTGGTCGTCCTCTCAGACCAGCTACTGATCGTCGCCTTGGTAGGCCTTTACCCCACCAACTAGCTAATCAGACATAGGCTCATCTTATAGCGAGAGCCGAAGCCCCCTTTCACCCGTAGGTCGTATGCGGTATTAGCTTGAGTTTCCCCAAGTTGTCCCCCACTACAAGGCAGATTCCTATGTATTACTCACCCGTCCGCCACTAAGGTATTGCTACCCCCGTTCGACTTGCATGTGTTAAGCATACCGCCAGCGTTCAATCTGAGCCATGATCAAACTCTTCAGTTTTTATCTGGCATAATCTAGTAAACTAGATTATAATTTCTTTCATCGAAATTTTCTCAAACGATTTGTCGTTTGGTACTTATCGAAAATTTTGTAGTAAGTCAATTTTCAACAAGTGCCCACACAAATTACTTAGTCTATATTTTTAAAGAGCTTCTTAACAAGAGTGCGCATTATACAGCGCATTTATTTATTGTCAAGTTTTACTTCTGAATTCTTTTTCGCTATCACTAAAGCTTCTTAGTGATTAGAGAGATGCGCATTATACAGCTTCTTTTCTCTCTGTCAAGTTTTATTTTCATATTTAAGTTTCATCATTTTGTCACTTAAACATGGGAAACTTAGAACTACTAAATCTCCAAACTTGCTTTCTACTTATTCAGTAGAGTGGCGCATTATACAGTGTTTCTTCTCACTGTCAAGCTTTTTCATCTTAAAGTTTTTAACTCGAAACCGAATCTAAAACTCTAACACGGGAAGGTTTCGACTAAGTAATTTAAACACCCAATCAACTAATTTATCTTCCTGCTTGTCTCTGCTTCGTCAGCAGAGTTGCGCATTATACAGCATCTTTCGGCACTGTCAATACTTTCTTTTAGGTTTGTTTCAGCTTCTAACTTAATTAAATATTAAACCAGAACTAAAACATCAAACTACTCAACCTAAAATGGAAAGCCAATACCCCGCTTCCCTTTCTCTTCAACCTTACGTCTTGTCGTTGAGAGATGCGCATTATACAGCCTGCACTGGGACTGTCAAGCAATTCGGCAATAAATTTTGCAAAATTAACTCAAACGTACTTCAATCCCTTGTTCTTGCATCGCTTTTTTTACTTGAGAGATGGTGTATTCCCCAAAGTGAAATATGCTCGCGGCAAGCACGGCATCTGCTTTACCTTCCAAAACGCCCTCTATAAGGTGTTGCAAGTTTCCAACCCCACCCGAGGCAATCACAGGAATGTTCACTGCTTCACTAATATTACGGGTCAGCTTCAAATCAAAGCCGTTGCGCGTGCCATCTCTGTCCATAGAAGTCAGGAGAATTTCACCCGCGCCATATTTCGCCATTTTCTGCGCCCACGCGATTGCATCTAAGCCCGTGGCTTTGCGTCCGCCGTGGGTGAACACTTCCCAACGGGCAGGCTCATCCGCTTTATTGACCTGTTTGGCATCAATGGCGACCACGATACATTGCGAACCGAAATGACTGCTCGCTTCTGCAACCAATTCGGGATTGGTGACGGCGGCGGTATTAATACCCACTTTGTCCGCGCCTGCATTCAACATGCGCCGAATATCTTCAAGCTTACGAATCCCACCGCCTACAGTTAAAGGAATGAATACTTGGTTTGCGACGGCTTCCACCACATGTAAAATAGTATCGCGTGCATCGGAACTGGCGGTGATGTCTAAAAAGGTGATTTCATCCGCGCCTTGTTCGTCGTAACGACGGGCAATTTCTACGGGATCGCCCGCGTCCCGAATTTCTACGAACTTCACCCCTTTGACCACACGTCCTGCATCAACATCTAAGCAGGGAATAATACGTTTTGCTAAGCCCATGATTATTTAGCTGCTGTTTGAGTGGCAAATTGATCGGCATAGTGTTGCGCCTTTATAAAGTCTAAAGTGCCTTCATAAATCGCCCGCCCTGTGATTGCGCCCGTAATGCCTTCGTGTTCGACAGCGCACAGGTTTTCAATATCTTTAATATTAGTAATGCCGCCTGAGGCAATCACGGGAATGTTAATCGCTTGGGCAAGTTTCACCGTCGATTCGATATTGACCCCTTGCATCATGCCATCACGACTGATGTCGGTGAAAATAATTGCAGTCACGCCATCTTGTTCAAAACGTTGCGCCATTTCAATTGCGGTGTGATGTGAAAGCTTTGACCAGCCGTCGGTTGCCACTTTGCCATCTTTGGCATCCAGCCCCACGATAATATGGTTGGGGAATTCGATGCAGGCATTAGACACAAAGTGCGGCGCAGTCACAGCTTTCGTGCCGATGATCACATAATTCACACCCGCATTTAAATACGTCTGAATCGTATCTTCGTCACGAATCCCACCGCCGACTTGAATTTCTATCTTAGGATAAGTTTTAGCAATCTTTTCAATAATGCCCGCGTTGACAGGTTCGCCCGCAAACGCCCCGTTTAAATCCACGAGGTGTAAACGGCGTGCACCTGCATCAATCCAACGTCCTGCAATCGCAAGGGGATCGTCTGAAAATACGGTATCATCTTCCATGCGCCCTTGTCTTAAACGTACACATTTACCATCTTTCAGGTCAATGGCGGGAATGATTAACATAAAAGCTATCCTCAAAATTCGATGGGGGAATTAGTTATAATAAAATGCACGCAAGATAATATCTAAGGGCGCACACTGTGATGTTTCGCATTATACAAGTTTTTCAAGATTGAATCTAAGTAGCCTTATATCTTACATATAACGCCAAGAAATATTACAGAGATTTTGAGGGGAATTTGTGTGCAGATGAGATTACATTTTTATTGTGTTAATCAAGGTAATTAGGTGAATTGTGATTCAGACAAAGAGCTAATGTTGGAGTTTTCAAGATGACAACCCAAGTTACACAACTAGGCTTACTTCTTATCCTTCAAGAAATTTAACATTTCTCGTAAATCACAAAGTTGTATTTTTAGAAACTGATTTTCTTG
>JBDLSS010000276.1:0-3218 GCA_039799345.1 Pseudomonadota bacterium | reverse complement strand
GGGAGTTACAATAATATCTACTTTAACTACTTATTTAAAAACGTGATTTAAATCTTTGACACAGCCCTCCCTAAAGGCGGCTAAACATTAATATCTTGTCATCGTTCCCAAACGCTGTTTCAGTGCCATTAAGTTGAGAGTCTGTACTCATAGAATGAAACAGGATGTGTTGAGGAACGAAGCGCATCATCGCCCCAATTCTTATATTAACAAGGGGGTGTTTTCCTTAACTTAATGACATCAGATAACGACGATTCTTTCAAATCACCTGCAAAGCCTGTTGTGTATTGGGCACAACCGCATATTCATAAAAAAAACGGTCGATAACCCACACATCTTCTTCTTTTATTAAAATCACAGTCGCCAATAATTCACCGTGTTCAAACGTGGCACGCACTTGATATTGCGCTGCAAGCGACCACCACCACATTGAACCAACACGCACTAAATTGCCTGAAGAACCATAATAACGCGCCAATTCGCCCAACTGATAAAATACCGTATTGACTTTTTGTAACTGGCTACCGCGCATTTGTTGCTGCAAATTTAAACTGGCGTGATTGAGAAAAAATTGTTGATTCCAACGCGCCAATAATTCCAACATTAGAGTATCAACCACATGCTGAGTTTCTTGACGCAAACTGCGCTGCATATAATTGCCATAACTTATACTGAGCGATGTCACCAGCAATACCAGTAATAAAAAACCGCTCCAAGAACCAAATAAGTGACGCATCAAGCGGGCAATACGCATTATTTTATCCTTTTAATTTGTAAAGCATTATCAAGGGCTTGTAGGCGTTTTACTGTCCCAATATCTTGCCATTCACCACAATAGTGTTCACCTGTAACTTGTCCCACTTGCATCGCAGCAATTAACAAGGGCGCAAGTGGAAAGGATTCCTGAGTACAGGTTTTAAATAAATCAGGGTGATAAATTCCTATACCGCTAAACGTTAATTTTGGCTCACCTGTGATGACAACTCGCGAAGCTGCCAGATGAAAATCGCCCCGAGGATGTTGTTCAGGATTATCCACCAAGACCAAATGGGCTAAACCTTGTAATTTTTCAGGCAACGTGGAAAACGGATAATCGCACCACACATCACCATTGACCACGAGAAACGGCGCGTTTCCTAGCAAAGGTAGGGCGTTTAAAATACCGCCGCCTGTTTCTAATTTTCTATCGTATTCGCGGGAATAATGCAGCTTTGCGCCATAGCGTGCGCCATCACCCAAAGTGTCTGCAATCATCTCGCCCAAATAGGCAAGATTAATCACAATGTCTTCAATGCCTGCCGCCACTAAATGTTGAATATGATATTCAATCAAACATTGCCCGCCGACTTTTAACAGCGGTTTCGGGGTGTTATCCGTGAGAGGACGCATCCGCTCGCCCCGCCCTGCTGCCAAAATCAGCGCGCGATTCATGGGGCAAAACTCTGTAAATTTTTTTGATAGGCGGGTAAAACTTTATGTTTGACTAAATCGTATAAATCACGTAATTCGCGATACGACGAGCTGACGTAAATGATGTATTCCAAAGTGCGCGGAATATCTTGTAAATAGCCACTTTTGCCATCGCGCCGATATAAGCGGGCAAAAATGCCACTGGCTTTCAAATGGCGTTGAATCCCCATTAAATCGAACCAGCGGGTGAATTGTTGTTCTTCCACGCCTTTTAAAATTCCCGATTGCAGTGCGAGCAGATAATAACTGCGTACCCATTGCGCCACTTGTTCGGGTGTCCATTTGATATAGCAATCGCGTAATAAAGACACTAAATCATACGTCACTGCGCCACAAACCGCGTCTTGAAAATCTAAAATACCGGGATTATTGTGCGGCGTAATCATTAAATTGCGGGAATGATAATCACGGTGCACAAAGACTTGCGGTTGACTTAAGGCACTTTGACTGAGCAATTCAAAACTGGCGGCTAACGCGCTGCTTTCTACGGCGGTGAGTTCTAAATTTAAATGCGTGCCGATTAACCAATCACGGAATAAATTCATTTCAGTGTGCAACAGCGCGTGGTCGTATAAAGGTACGCCTTCTGCCGAAGTGCAGGCTTGCATCACCACCAAGGCGCGTAAGGCATCTTGATATAAAGTTTCAGCCTGTCCATTTTGCAAGGCAGGCAAGTATAAATCTGAGCCTAAATCCGTGAGCAATAAAAAACCTTGGGATAAATCGGCTTCAATCACTTTGGGAACATTCAGCCCGCTGTCGGCAAGCTTTTGTGCGACATGAATGAATGGCAGACAATTTTCGCGCTCTGGCGGCGCGTCCATCACGATTAAACTGCCCTCAGCCAAGGAGACACGGAAATATCGCCGAAAGCTGGCATCATTGGTGACGGCAAGAATTTTGGGGGCGGGCAAGGCAAGGGTTTGAGAAACCCATGTTCGTAATTGGTTTAAGCGTTCGGGCATTCAGATTGTTCCTAATCTAGGCAAGTTAGTACATTGTGTGAAATTAAAAGCGACTGCACCTCCAACCCTCTGAAGGGGGCTTTTAAACAAGCCCCTAAATTCCCTGAAGGGGACTTAAAAACAAAAATCTCTTATGTTTAGCTCCCTTCAGGGGGTTGGGGGCGCAGTAAAGCTTTCACGTAATTCCTAATTCTGACGAAATGATAGCCCACAAACAAGCTGATTCAATTCACACAGATGCTGAAATTTTAAATAAAAGCATTATAATGCGAATTAAGTATGTCGTAAGAAGTTTCGCAGCTCTCCCTCATGACGCAATCACAGTCATTTGATCAAATTTCCTTGTTGGTCTGAAACCTTCCCCTTCAGAGGTAATACTGCACTAGACAACGATACATTAGTCTCGTTATGCTTTGGGTAAGCTCCTCGTTGACGGGAGATAATCCACCGACCTCTATCTGTCGGTGGCAGCCACTTAGCGGATGAGGTCAAGTGTGGATTGAAACAGGCTGGACATTGTATCCTGTCTTGATGGTCTGGCAGATGACAGATTTACTGCGCCCTCAATCCCCTAAAAATGGGCTAAAGATTAACACAAGCCCCTAAATCCCCTAAAGGGGATTTTAAAGATTAAATATTTGTTTATGTTTAGCCCCCTTTAGGGGGTTGGGGGCTTTAGGAGCGCAGTATAAATTGAAGTGTAGTCTATATCGCGTTGCTGCAAAACTTATACTTTTCACAATTAATATCAAAAAACAAAATTAAGTTATCGTTTGAGGTAAT
>JBDLSS010000275.1:0-5414 GCA_039799345.1 Pseudomonadota bacterium | reverse complement strand
CGTCCCGGTGTGAAAGGTGGCTATTTCCCCGTGCCTCCCGTCGATGCTTTACACGACATCCGTGCTCAAATGTGCTTAGTTTTAGAACAAATGGGCTTACGTGTTGAAGTGCATCACCATGAAGTTGCGACCGCTGGTCAATGCGAAATCGGTGTGGGCTTTGATACTTTAGTCAAGAAAGCTGACGAAGTTCAAATTCTGAAATATGTGATTTGGAATGTGGCTCATCAATGGGGCAAAACCGCAACCTTCATGCCTAAGCCTTTAGTTGGCGACAATGGTAGCGGGATGCACGTTCACCAATCTTTAGCTAAAGATGGTAAGAACTTATTCTCTGGTGACAAGTACGGCGGTTTATCTGAAGTCGCGCTGTACTACATCGGTGGCATCATCAAACATGCGAAAGCATTGAATGCTTTAACCAATCCAAGCACCAACAGCTACAAGCGTTTAGTACCTGGTTTTGAAGCACCTGTGATGTTGGCTTACTCTGCACGCAACCGTTCTGCTTCTATCCGTATTCCTTACGTTGCTAATCCTAAAGCACGCCGTATCGAAGTGCGTTTCCCTGACTCTGCTGCGAACCCTTACTTAGCTTTTTCTGCCATGTTAATGGCAGGCTTAGACGGGATTCAAAACAAGATTCATCCTGGCGATGCGATGGATAAAGACTTGTACGACTTACCTCCAGAAGAAGAAAAGAGCATTCCTAAGGTTTGTCATGCTTTAGACATGTCATTAGAATGCTTAGATAATGATCGTGAATTCTTGTTGGCAGGTGGCGTATTCACTAATGATCTGATCGACGCTTACATCGGTTTGAAAATGGACGAAGTCACGCGCTTACGCATGACTACGCATCCTGTTGAATTTGAAATGTATTACAGCTTATAATTCAGTGCGTTCAGGTTTTTAAGATTTCTTGAAAACCTGAAACTGAATGTGAAAAGCCCTCGTGTTGAAACGAGGGCTTTTTTTATTGTTAGTTAACCTGAGTATCGCGAAAAAATTATTGAAAAATAACAGTTTGAAAAGAATCTTGTGGTGCAGCCCACTGACTAAAATCAGGATTCAAACGTAAGTTCAATCAAGGTTTTTCAGTTTTCCAATTGAGTGTAGAAACTTTATGAAGTGCAAAATAAATGAAGTATATTATTCATAGTTCTACCTTTGAGCATTTGGAACAGTGCATTTGATGATGTTATTTTAGGTACAACTATTTATCATTAATTATTTCGTCGTATTTGGGTTAAGTAGATTTAACATGAAGTGCAGTTTATAACCCAGATTTCTGGGAGGTTTACGAGAAAGTGCTCCTCAGTAAATATCATACAAGCGTTTTAATTCCCTCACCCGAGAACCCCCATGAGTGACGCAACTAAAATTATCCAAAGTTTTGAAAATATGTTAGCCAAAGGACAAGACAATGCCTTATTACGCTATGGGTTGGGAAATGCGTATTTACAGCAAGCAGATTTCCCCAATGCTTTAATCCATTTGGCACAATGTGTGGTATTAAATCCAAAATATTCAGCGGGTTGGAAAGCTTATGGCAATACCTTGAGTGCCGCACAACAGTTTGAAAAAGCAGTAGCAATTTACACCCAAGGCATTGCCATTGCAGAGGAAAACAAAGATAAACAAGCAGTTAAAGAAATGCAGGTATTTTTAAAACGCGCCCAAAAGCACTTAGTGCAGGACTGAACTTAAAACAAACTGGAATTTAATTCTTCCAAAGCCGTCAAAATTTCCACATCATCGCTTAAAGCCTGTGCAATTGCACTACGACAGGCGACACGGGCTTGAATGCCGCGCCCCATTAATTTGGCAGCGTGCACCAATAAGCGCGTACTTGCGCCTTCTTCCAAACCATTGCCTTTTAAATTGCGGCTCATTTGGGCAAATTTCACCAATTTTTCCGCAATCTCCGCTGCAATGCCTGTTTCAGCAATGATAATTTTTGCTTCCAATTCTGGCGCGGGATAATCAAATTCCAAAGCCACAAACCGCTGGCGCGTGCTCGGTTTCAAAGCTTTTAACACGCTTTGATAACCGGGATTATACGAAATCGCAAGGCAGAATTCGGGCGGACTGCTTAATAATTCCCCAATCTTTTCCATCGGCAACACGCGGCGGTCGTCTGCCAAAGGATGAATAACCACGGTGGTATCTTTACGCGCTTCCACCACTTCATCTAAATAACAAATCCCGCCACAGCGCACCGCCCGCGTCAACGCACCATCCACCCACAGCGTTTCCCCATGTTTCAGCAAAAACCGCCCGACCAAATCCGAGGCGGTTAAATCATCATGACAAGAAACCGTGATTAAAGGACGTTGCAGCCGCCACGCCATATATTCCATAAACCGCGTTTTGCCGCAACCCGTCGGGCCTTTTAACAAAATCGGTAACTGGCTGTAATACGCCGCTTCAAACAGCGCGATTTCATCTCCCACCGCCTCATAATACGGTTCTCGAGTGATGAGATATTCTTTGATACTCATGCCTCAAATCTCCCCACCCGATAAGGCTGTGGGTCAAGAATTGGCGTGCGTTGCAACGCAATATCTGCCAATAAACGCGCTGAAGCAATGCCCAGCACTACACCATTGCGGAAATGCCCCGCATTGATAAACAAGCCTTTAATTTCAGGATGTTCACCAATATAGGGAATGCCGTGTTTTGAACCGGGGCGCAATCCTGCCCAATGTTTGGTGACTTCATAATCTGCCAAGCGCGGGATTAAATTAAAGCCTGCATATTTCAATTCTTCTAAAGCAGCATCGGTGGTGTGTTTATCAAAGCCGACATATTCCACTGTCGAACCGACCAGCACATGACCATCACGGCGCGGGATTATATAATGTGGTCCGTCTAATACAATCCGCGAAATTAAACCCGCCTGAGCGGCAAACACAATCATTTGTCCGCGCACGGGTTCGACAGGCAAGCCTAAATTCAGCGAAGCCAGCACGCCATCACTCCACGCGCCCGAAGTCACCACCACTTGTGCCGCATTCATGATGCCTTGTGGGGTGATTACGCCCGTGATTTGTTGCCCTACAGTTTGTAAATTCAATGCGGGACAATGTTCACGAATTTCAACACCTGCATTGAGCGCGGCTTGACGTAAACTTTTCATTAAACGTGGATTACGCAATTGTCCGACTTCAGGCAACCACAAAGCTTGAGAGCAGTCTGCTAATTCAGGCTCGCAGGTTTTTAAAGCTGGGGCATCTAAATACTGAAGATTAACTTGATTGGTGGCTGCCCAAGTTTGCGCGGCTTGCACTTCGTTACAATCTAAAATCAGTAAACCATTGCCCACATATTCTGGATCAATCCCTGATTGTTGGTGTAATTCATTTGCATAACTGGGGTAATGTGCCTGACTCCATTGCGCCAAGGCGGTGATTGCTTCGGGGTATCGCCACGGATATAAGGGCGATAAAATTCCCCCGCCTGCCCACGAAGATTCTTGTCCCGTGGTATTTTTTTCTAACACACAGACTTTAAGCCCCGCGCGACGCAATTCTAAAGCGGTCAGCAAGCCGCTGATGCCACCGCCAATAATCAGATAATCATACATAGTGCACATTATTCCCAGAAAGCGGGTTGTTGGAGAAACTGTTGCCATAATCGATGCGATTTTAACAGTTCCGCCTGCAATAATTGGGCATGCCAACCATTAATAAATTGTCGGGCCAGAGTCTCATCGCGTACGTTGGCTTGATCGAGTAATTCATGGGCGACCACTGCATCATTCATCAAGCCTAAACAATCTTGCAATTCGCCCAATAAGCTAATGTAGGCAAGCGTTTCTTTGGTGGGAAACAGCTCGACAAAAAAACGACAGGCATAATTCAATTTCTTCACCAAAATCCGCAGTGCGTGGCGTTGCAAGGCATCCATTTCTTCAAACTTTGCACCCATCAATTTTACTTCGTCAGCATGTTGTGCCAATACTTGGGTGGAGAATTTTGTAATGGGTTGTTGAAGATGCTGTAAGCCTTTATTTCCCAAACGGTTACGCCATGTTTTTTCCTCTAACCATTTACCAAGCTGCAATAACAAACGACTATACGCGACTGAAGCGAGCATATTTTGGACTTGGGCATGACTTTGGGCGCGTTGGGCGAGCAGTTCAGGCAAAATGCTTTCCACGCTACGTGCGCTATGGCTGATTTGACGCATTTTGTTAATTTCTAGTAGAAATACATCCCAATTGCGTGCGTCGCCCAATTTTAAACCCACTTGTTTGAGCTGGGCGCGTAATTCACCATTGCTGGCTTTATGAATCACTTCGGAAAATAAACTGAGACAAGAACGCAATCTCCGCAGCGCAACCCGCATTTGATGCACACCTTCAATATCTTCGCCTTGCAAGGCGGCGGCTTCGTTGGCTTGTAAATGTGCGAGGTTGTGCTGCATTATTTCGATGAAGGCTTCTTCCACATTGCAGCGTTTGCCAAGTTGTAAAGGGCTGGCTTTGTAGCTGTTGGCGGTGAAGTTACCTGTATACAATTGATTGCCACGCTCGGCTTTGCTGCGTTGTTCAATCACCAACGGCAAAGTTTCTTGCAGATATAAAGCAAATTGATAAATTTTGCTGGCTCTGCCTTGTTTCAATTCCAGTTCGATTTCTTGCAAGTTCATGCTGGATTGTCCGCTGCGAATTTCACCTTCATCCAGCGCGAGTTCAATATGATGTTCGCCTGCTATCCAAATATCCCAAATGCGGCGTGTGAAATCGGTGGTAAACATTGGACTTAATTCGGAAATAAAGGTTTGCGCTTCTTCAGGCAACACTTGCTTTAAATGCTCTAAATCTAGTTGGTCGGCAGGAATTGAAATTTCCCATTCATTGCGTTGTTGCAAGCCGCCGACATTTTTGCCGCCCGTTTTCACGGTTTGAATATATTCGTTCCCAATGCGCCGAATTCTTACCCCAATACGTTGCTGGGCTAAGTCGCGGCGCGGAGTGTCGTAATAAGTATTGTAAAGGCGTTGTGGGAGATGGGTAACGGTGGCTTGTTGTAAGGCGGGATGTGCAAGAAACTGGCTGACAGGGGTATTTACTAATTGAAGTTTTAATTCCGTTTCGATGGGCATCTAAAGTCACCTACTGCGCTATGGAGATATGCTTATCATCTCAGTTTGTTGCAGATTTTGCTACCGTGGTCGCCCTTCCAACGCTCTTGAAAAACACAGTCGTATCGCCCTTTCCACGTGGGAAGGCATTGGTATCTACAAAAATTCCATAATTTATTTGATAATCAATAAATTATGGAATTTTGATTAAATATTGATTTAAAAAAGCGGCAGTGCCAAATAAGTAAGGATTTTAGCCAGCTTATTGTCTGAATCAGGATTGACAGGATTATCCACTGATATTAATCACATTAAGTTTTATT
>JBDLSS010000274.1:0-5128 GCA_039799345.1 Pseudomonadota bacterium | reverse complement strand
TTTTATCTGAATTTGAGGGCACAGCAACATCCGTTGCCGCAAGCGTCTGTGCGAAAGTCGTGTGTAAATCGCTAAGTGTGCTGTCATGCGTGGTGTCAACAGGCGGCGTATCGAGTGCGGCAACCAAAGGATTCGCACTGAATAAGACACGTTCTTCTAAACGTTCAAAAAGAGGGGTATACGTGGATTTAGCCACAGTGGGCAACACGGTCGTTTTAGAAGGCTTTTTCATGAGATTTCCTTGCTGGTTTGAAACTTCTTCTTTTTAGGGGAAGGTTTCAGTTTTGACAACGATACGCCAGTATCTTTATCCTTTACAGTAAGCTCCTCGTTCACGGAGAGGAACAATTCATCGAACTCTATCCGTCGACGGGTTTCACCCAATGGATGGATTGGGTGTGGATTGAAACATGGCGAATACCTATGATAGATACACTTACAGGAGTTATACAGTTCGTAGGGTGTATGGCGGCTACGCCCTAATACACTCTTGCGTAACTCATAACCTGACTGAATTAATATATTTTTAATATAGAAACTAAATTTTACCAAACTTAGCAAAATCTTTATAAAATCATCTGAATATATTGAATTATCAGTTAGTTAAATCGGTTTTATTCGGGGCAAATCTGAACAACGGGGTGAGACTGAGTGCGCATAGGTGGGTAGAAATGCCCAACACTTTCTCCTCACAAATCAAAATCTGACGGGGCAAAATAATGTTTAGTACGTGCAAATTTCATGCCTTTTACTACAGACATGAAACGCTTAAAAGCAGACATGGCAAGCCTAAGTGTTAAGTAAATGACAGGCTTACTATAATTGTTAATTAGAACACACCCATGCGTTCCTAAAAAATCTCGATATTTTACTGATTATACTGTAATAATTACAATTTTGATTTGGATTTTTTACGAGGTAGACCTGCTTCCAAAACATTACTAGCAAAATCTAATCCAATTAACTTTTCAAATATGAAATTATTAGAATGGCGGTGTTTTTTATGAGATTAACGGTTATTTCTCTTAGGAGTTATGCAGTTAAAACACTAATTCTTTTATTTACAATGAGTTAGAATTGTGCGCTGCACAATCGTGTTTCCAACAAAATCAAACTGTTATCTATCCAACTGCGTAACTCCTATCTCTATGAATTATCAGTTACGCGGTTGAAACACCAAATCTTTTGTTTATAATGAGTTAGTAGTGTGCGCTATATAATAACATTTATATTAAAATTAAATAGTTACTGATTTTACTTCGTAAATCCTTTGTTCATAAAGTTGTCTAAACTACCTAATTAACATCGGGGGCGTCATCAATTAGGTTTTAACAGAAAGTAGCGCGTTTAAAAACCTTTAAAGAAACCCCCAACCCCCTAAAGGGGGCTAAACACAAACAAGCTATTTAATGTTTAATATTTTAAGTCCCCTTTAGGGGATTTAGGGGCTGGTTTTAAGGTTTAACCCTCTTTAGGGGATTGGGGCGCAGTTAAAACTTAATTGATAACACGCCCTAAGTTCGGGATAAAAAAACTGTTTCGGCTGTGACAAGTTTATTGTCAGAATCAGGATTGACAGGATTCTCCGAATTAAGCAGGATGAAGGCATAATATTGAAAAAAGTTTTTTAATGCTGAAAACCCTTTAATCCTGTGAATCCTGATTCTGAGAATCTTTGAAACTTGTTTAATAAACTGGATTGATTAAATTTTCTGCTATTTCTTATCCCGAACTCAGGTTAATTAGTATCATGCAGAAATACTTGATTAATCTTAGGATTAGATGATGTATAAACAGAATCTTCAAAAAAGAGGTGTATGATGTTAGAAGAACACGGGGTTGTGGTTGAAGCCGACATCGATTTTGCGTGGGTTGAAACCCAGCGGAAAAGCAGTTGTGGGCAATGCGCTGAAAATAAGGGCTGTGGTACTTCAGCCTTGGCAGAAGTGATTGGGAAAAAATCCACTAAAATTCGTGTGCAAAATACCCTCGCAGTAAAAACAGGTGATCATGTGGTGATTGGTTTGGAAGAATCTGCCTTAATCCGCAGTTCTTTAACGCTCTATATGTTGCCTTTATTATGCTTGTTTGCCACGGCGATTATTTACGAAGCCTTTGCCGCACAAGGCATCTTCCCAAAATCAGAAGTGTATAGCATGTTTGCGGGCTTATTCGGCATGGGGATTGGCTTTATTATCGCCAAGTCTATGACCACCAACATGTCCAATCAAGAACGTTATCAACCCGTGCTATTGAAAACGGAATAACAAAGACCTATTTAATGGCAATTCCCAAGACTCACAGTTCAGGGAATTGCCATTAGTTATTATGTATAACACACGGATTATATAGGAGTTTATCACGCTATGTTGAAACAACGTTTAATGACGTGGGGAGTTGGCGTGCTGTTTATCCTGAGCACGACACTGACCCATGCCCAAGGTCGAGAATTGCCTGATTTCACCAAACTGGTTGAAGCCAATGGCGCGGCGGTGGTGAATATCAGCACGGGGGCAAAAAAAGGCAAAGCATCCAATAACCAGCCAAACAATTCAGACAAAGAAAAACGCCGTTTTCGCAACATTCCCGGAATGCCTGAAGAATTAAATGAATTCTTCAAGCATTTTGCACCTGATGAAGATGGGGGCAATAACGGGCCTGAAGAAGGACCTGGCACTGCGAATTCCTTAGGTTCAGGCTTCATTATTTCCCGCGATGGTTACATCGTCACCAATAATCACGTCGTTGATGAAGCAGGGGAAGTCACCGTGCGCCTCAGCGACCGCCGCGAATTTGTTGCCAAAGTGATTGGCACAGACAAACGTAGTGATATTGCCCTGATCAAAGTTGAAGCCAATGATTTACCCGTGTTGAAATTGGGTTCTTCCAAAGAACTCAAAGTCGGTGAATGGGTGCTCGCGATTGGTTCACCTTTTGGTTTTGACCATTCCGTGACCGCAGGCATTGTCAGCGCGAAAGGGCGCAGTTTACCCAGCGATACTTACGTGCCTTTCATTCAAACCGACGTGGCAATTAATCCTGGTAATTCAGGCGGCCCCTTATTCAATATGAATGGGGAAGTCGTCGGCATTAACTCACAAATCTACAGCCGTACTGGCGGATTTATGGGCTTATCCTTTGCGATTCCTGTAGACATGATGATCAGCGTGGTTGAACAACTGAAAAGCAAAGGCAAGGTTTCACGCGGCTGGTTAGGCGTATTAATTCAAGATGTCACCCGCGAACTGGCAGAATCTTTAGGCATGGATAAACCTCGTGGCGCGTTGGTGGCAAAAGTCTTACCTGACAGCCCCGCACAAGGCGCAGATTTCAAAGTCGGCGATGTGATCGTGAGCTTTGCAGGCAAAGACATTGACCATTCTTCAGACTTACCGCCCTTAGTCGGGATGAGTCCTGTGGGTTCAAACCTAGTTGCCAAAGTGATTCGCAACCGCAAGATGGTGGATGTCAATGTGATGATTGCAGAATTGCCTTCTGAAGAAGACATTCAAGCCAGCAATGGCAAAGGCGGCAGTGGCAATAAATCTGCCACCAGCAATCGCTTAGGTTTATCCGTGGTCGAAAATGACAAAGAACGCGGCAATTCTGATGGCAATGAAGGCGGCGTATTGGTTCAAAAAGTCGACTCCGGCCCTGCACGCGATGCAGGCATTCGTAAAGACGACGTGATCATGATGATTGATAACACCAAGATCAAAGATGTGCGCCACTTCAAAGACGTGGTGACGGGATTAGAAGCAGGGCAAGCTGTGCCTGTGTTAATCCACCGTCGCGGTTCACCTTTATTCTTAGCCTTAAAAGTTCCTGCTAAATAATGACAATATCGCCCACTTTCATTTTATACAGCCGTGTCGGTTGCCATCTCTGTGAAGACATGGAGCAACACTTGCGTGAATTGCAACAACAACACGCTTTTAATCTGGAAGTGGTCGATATTGACCGCGATCCCCTCCTGCAAACCCGCTATAATACGCAGATTCCTGTGTTAGTCGCGGGGGCGCAGGAACTCTGCCATTACTATCTTGATCAGGCGGGGTTCTTACGCTATCTACAAGATTTTCAGTCAAGTTAGCCAGTTACATGCTAAACTTGCCCTCATCATCACAAAAAATGTTGTAAGTTTGAAACATTTATTGTATTTTTGTGGCGTTTTTGTGACCGTCACGTCTGTTTTTTAAGCGAAATTGCATGAAGCATATCCGTAATTTTTCCATTATTGCCCATATTGATCACGGAAAATCCACTTTAGCCGACCGTTTTATTCAAATGTGTGGCGGCTTAACCGACCGCGAAATGTCGGAACAAGTGTTAGATTCGATGGATTTAGAACGCGAGCGCGGGATTACTATCAAAGCGCAAAGCGTTACTCTAAATTACACTGCCCGTGATGGCATTGTTTATCAACTGAATTTAATTGACACCCCCGGACACGTCGATTTCTCTTACGAAGTTTCGCGTTCCTTGGCTGCTTGCGAAGGCGCATTATTAGTGGTCGATGCAGCCCAAGGGGTGGAAGCGCAAAGTGTGGCAAACTGCTACACCGCCTTAGCACAAGGTTTAGAAGTCGTGCCGGTGCTGAATAAAATTGATTTACCCTCCGCCGAACCTGCGCGGGTTATCAAACAAATTGAAGAAATTATCGGCATTGAAGCCGAAGACGCGCTGCGGGTCAGTGCGAAAACAGGCATCGGCATTGAAGACCTGTTGGAACAACTGGTGCAACGTATTCCCGCGCCCAAAGGCAACAATGACGCGCCGCTACAAGCCTTAATTATCGACTCATGGTTTGATAATTATCTGGGCGTGGTGTCTTTGGTGCGGGTGATGGAAGGCTGTTTAAGCAAACGCCAAAAAATCACCATGATGTCCAGCGGGCGACGTTTCCAAGTATAAAAAGTCGGGATTTTCACCCCGAAACCGATAGAACGTGATTTCTTAGAAGCGGGCGAAGTCGGTTATTTAATCGCCAGTATTAAAGAAATTGACGGCGCGCCCGTCGGCGACACTATCACTTCCGTTGACAATCCTGCGAGTGAAGTTTTACCGGGTTTCCAAGCGATTCAGCCGCGCGTATTTGCGGGCATGTTCCCGATTGATGCCAATGATT
>JBDLSS010000273.1:0-11853 GCA_039799345.1 Pseudomonadota bacterium | reverse complement strand
GTAGTACCATACGCAGCTTAAATACAGCAACCATCTGTTAAATCTGGTTGTTGGTGCTGGAGAGGTGTCCGAGTGGCTGAAGGAGCACGCCTGGAAAGTGTGTATACGTTAATCCGTATCGAGGGTTCGAATCCCTCTCTCTCCGCCAGTTTATGGTGATTCATGTCGGTTCCTTCGCAATGCGAAACTGTGAACCCCGTCAGGTCTGGAAAGAAGCAGCGGCAGCAGTGGAACGTGTGCCGAAGTGTCGCTGGCATGAGTTGCCTCCCTAATCACGCCAAGCTCCCCTATTTTAGACGCAAATCAACATGGCGTATCAAGTCTTAGCCCGAAAGTGGCGACCCCGTAATTTTCCCGAAATGGTGGGACAAGCGCATGTATTGCGCGCTCTCACAAATGCCCTCGATAACAATCGTTTACATCATGCCTATTTGTTCACAGGAACACGCGGCGTAGGCAAGACCACGATTGCACGTATTTTAGCAAAATCGCTCAACTGTGAAACAGGCATCAGTGCCTATCCTTGCGGACAGTGTAAAACTTGTCTCGAAATCGATGAAGGGCGTTTCGTGGACATGATTGAGGTGGACGCAGCCTCACGCACCAAAGTCGAAGACACCCGTGATTTGCTCGAAAACGTTCAATACGCCCCAACGCGTGGACGTTATAAAGTCTATTTAATTGACGAAGTGCACATGCTTTCCACCCACAGCTTCAATGCGCTGTTGAAAACCTTGGAAGAGCCGCCGCCGCACGTCAAATTCTTGCTCGCAACCACCGATCCGCAAAAATTACCGCCGACGATTCTGTCGCGTTGCCTGCAATTCAGTTTAAAACGCTTGCCTGTCGATCAAATTACCCAGCATCTGGGAAAAATCATGCAAGCCGAAGAAATTGCCCATGATTTACCCTCTTTACAACTCATCGCCCATGCGGCGGATGGCAGTTTGCGCGATGCTTTAAGCTTGCTCGATCAAGCGATTGCTTATGGCGCGGGCGCATTGACCCAAGCCGATGTTGGCAATATGTTGGGCACTTTAGATCAACATTTAGTTCTGGAATTATTACAAGCCCTTGCTGCACAAAACGCCCCCGAATTATTGCAGCGCGTTGCCCAATTGGCTGAGCGCAACCCTGATTTTAACAGCGTGCTTGGGGATTTATTAAGCAGCCTACAACAGATCGCGCTGCTGCAATTTGTGCCGAACAGTCTCGATCCCAATCTGGGTGAAAGCGAGCAATTACAAGCTTTAGCACAAAACTTATCACCTGAAGATGTGCAATTATTTTATCAAATTGCCTTGCATGGGCGCAGAGATTTACCGCTTGCGCCCGATCCGCGCGGTGGTTTTGAAATGGTTTTATTGCGAATGCTGGCATTTCGACCCGCAGCAGGTTTGATTCAAACCGCTGCGACCACGACACAAACGCCCGCACCCAGCCATGCGCCCGTTTCACAAGTGACACAACAATCTACCCCGCGCCCTGTTGCACCCCCTGTAACTTTGCCCAGTGTTAGTAGTGATAGCGACTGGGCAAGCATTGTGCGCAGTTTACCTATTGTTGGAGCTGTACAGCAACTTGCGGTGAATTGCGTGTTAAAACAGCGTGATGCAACTGTTTGGCATTTGGCATTAAACTCGCATCATAAGGTATTTTTCAGTAAAGAACGTGAAAAGAATTTGGAAAAAGCCTTGCAGCAAGTGCTTGGGCAAGCGATTACTTTGCAAATTCAAGTTGAAAATATCCTTGCTGAAACCCCAGCCATTCAGCAGCAACGCGCCCAACAAGCAGAACAAAATGCTTTAGAATCTGAAGTGTTACGTGATCCGTTTGTGGCGCAAATGAAAGAAAATTGTGATGCCCGCATCACCATTTATCCCAAGCCCGATACTCCTCCAGAATAATTCGCGCTGCTCATGACGTTCGCGCTGCTACTGTTCACTTTTTGCCTTGCTACGGGATTAAGCTATTATTTTGCCTCGCCTCAAGCGCGTCTGAATTTATTGGACACGCCCAATGTGCGCTCCTTGCATACTTGTCCTACGCCTGTCACGGGTGGAATTGCGATTTTCACGAGTTTAGCCGCCAGTTCTCTGATAGCTGCCTTTTTATTCAAATTACCTGTCCAACCTTTGTTATGGATTGCGATTAGCACCTTATTAGTCGCAAGCGTTTCTCTGATTGATGACTGGCGCACTTTGTCGCCCTTGCGTCGTTTGGGGGTGCATTTTCTCGCGGCTTATTTGCTGCTGGCGCATGGCAATTTATGGATTACAGAAATTCAAATTGCAGGACAACTTTGGCATTTGCCCAGCGTGTTACAACTCTTGGGTTCATTGCTGTTCGTGGTGTGGTCGATAAATTTCTACAATTTCATGGATGGGATGGACGGTTTTGCAGGGGGAATGGCAGTTTTCGGGTTTGGAAGTTTAGCCATTTTAGGGGCTTTAGCAGGTAATTCACTATTTGTCGGGTTAAACTTGTTAATTGTGGCTGCCACTTTAGGATTTTTAATCTTTAATTTTCCCCCCGCTCGCATTTTTATGGGCGACACAGGTTCATCGAGTTTGGGCTTATTAGCGGCAGCGTTGAGTTTGTGGGGTTCACAATCAGGCATATTTCCCTTGTGGATTGCCTTACTCATTTTCTCACCGTTTATTGTCGACGCGACTGTGACTTTAACCCGTCGGGCATGGCAAGGTGAGAAAATTTGGTTGGCGCATCGCTCGCATTATTATCAACGTTTAGTGCAACTCGGTTGGGGTCACAAGCGTACGGTATTGACTGAATATGTGCTGATGGCGATTTGTAGTGCTTCTGCTGTGTTTGTTTTAAATTTACCTGTGCACTGGCACTGGATTATTTTGGCGGTGTGGGTGGGAATTTATGCGGGCTTGATTTGGGGCGTGCATCAACTTATTAACAAGAAAAGCTAATTAGGCTTGCTTGCCTTAGCCCAATTAGCTTTGTCTATCCATTTTCAACAGTGCTCACTTTCTTTCGAACACGACATAGTGCTAAAGGATTAGGGCGTGTCATCAATTAGGTTTTAACAGAAAGTAGTGCGTTTAAAAACCTTTAAAGAAGCCCCCAACCCTCTAAAGGGGGCTAAACACAAACAAGTTATTTGAAGCTGTTTATCACCACCCAGATGTAGTTATCGTTTTCTTTATAAGATTCCACTCGGGTTAAATTAAAACGGCACTAACATTTTCAGCCAAAACGCATAACCTTCAGCGCGGTTATACACGTTCATTTCTTGCTGATATTTCGCGGTGATAAACATGCCTTTGCCGTTGTCATATTTAATCGATGGCCCAATTGCGAAGGCACGTCCTTTGTTATTCGCAACTTTCACCCCATGCAATTCGTCATCGGTGACTTGTTGATACGCATAACCGCCAATCCCCGCAATCCAGTTTTTGCTGACGGCATAACCCGCTGAATAATCCACATGTAATTCATGCCCTGAGCGGTAATCGGTGGCGTTGTTCTTAAAATTATAATCAAACATCAGTTTGAAATCGGCATTCCAGCCCTTAGGGTCGATATAACTGGCAGTGTAAACGGGTTGAATTGCCCAATAATTACGCCCGATATTGGTCATGTCATTTTTGTTATAACCGCCTGACGGAATCATAATATCCAAGCCGACAATGCTGTGTAAATTCGGGCTGTGATGAAAACCTAAAACAATCGGCGTTAAATCAATATCACCAATGCCATTTTTACTTTGTCCTTGCCCCGCCACATTCACATCTAAATTCACCAGCGGCAACATGATCGCGTGCCCAATTTGTCCGCCGAGAAAGGTATTATTCGTGACCCACACCAAGCGCGGCGCGATCACATTGGCAGTGACTTTGAAATCAACAGGCGCGGTATTGCCGTTATTATCTTTGAGTTTATCCGCATGATAACTCATGCCATAAATCGGCACATACACGCCGGGCGGTGGCAATGCGCCACTCAGATAATTTTCCGCGCCCATGGGATAAATCGAACCGCCGCCTTCCGTCGCCTGTGCCGTTTGCATAAAAGCTGCTGCAATTGCCAATCCTACACTGTACGCAATTTTTCTTATTTTCATGCTTATATCCTCCTAAGGCTTGTTTGTAGGTGCGAATTTATTCGCACTGACAAAAACTAATAAATTCATAGACAGTCTTTAAAACTTAAAGAATATTGCTTGTCTGAATCAGGATTTACAGGATTAAAGAATTTTCAGAATTAAAAAAACTTAATTTTTATTACGGGTCATCCTGCTTAATTCGGATAATCCTGTAAATCCTGATTCAGACAATAGACACTACCCATTCACACCGACTGCTGATCAACATGAATCTGAATTCACTCACACCGAGAGATTAAAAAAATCTCATCCTGCCCAGAGTTCAGGATGAGACAATCCCAAAGGTTTGGGCTTCATACCAAAAAACTAACGCCCGATTTCACCCGCACTTTTCCCCCCAATCCCAAAATGTTCTTTAGGCATTTCGGTGAGAATAACGCGCACACTTTCAGGCTTCGCGCCGAGAGATTCCGAAATGGCTTCGGTCACTTTGGCGATGAGCGCACGTTTTTGTTCAACGGTGCGCCCTTCTAATAAATGAATTTGACAAATAGGCATTTGAATTTCCTTAATTAATTGAAACGAACGTGAACACTGCCCAACTCTTGAATGCGCAAGCTGACATTGTCGCCCGCCTTGACCATCACCGCTTCAGTGATACCGCCTGAAAGAATTAACGTGCCTGCGGGAATTTCTTCACCGCGTTCTCCCAACAAATTCGCGAGCATCGCAATCGCTGCCGCAGGATGTCCCAACACCGCCGCGCCCGCCCCGAGTGCAACGATTTCCCCATTTTTTTCCATAACCACGCCCAATGTGCGCAAATCAAGCTCATCCACGGGACGCATGCGCCCGCCCAACACAAAACGCGACGAGGAACAATTGTCGGCAATCACACTTTTCAGGTCGAATTTGAAATCACGGTAACGCGAATCAATGATTTCCAAGGCAGGCATCACAAAATCAGTCGCCGCCAACACGCTGCCAATATGACAGCCAGGCCCTTTGAGCACCGATTTCGTTACAAAGGCAATTTCAGGCTCGATTTTGGGGTGGATTAATTCGGACATTTTCACCGCATCGCCTTCGGGCACGGCAAAATAATCCGCTAAAAAGCCAAACACAGGCATGGAAACGCCCATTTGCTGCATTTTGGCGCGCGAAGTTAAGCCTGCTTTCAAGCCGACAATACGGCAGCCGCGCGCGATTTTGCGCTGTTTAATCACTTCTTGAATCGCGTAAGCATCATCCCAATCCATTTGCGGATATTCGTCGGTGATTTTGAGCGTGTCCTGCGTCTGCAATTCACAGTTTTCGAGATGCTCAGCCAGTTTGTTAATGGTGTTTTGGTCTAAATTCATTCGAGTTTCATCCTGTTACATCAAGCCGCGCGCCCGCGCCAAGGTCAGCGCAGTGTCTTCAATCATATCTTCCTGACCGCCCACCATGCCGCGCCGTCCCATTTCTACCAACAAATCGCGGGCAGGCACGCCATAACGTTTTTCAGCGCGTTTGGCAAACAGCAAGAACGAACCATAAACTCCTGCATAACCTAAGGTGAGCGAGTCGCGGTCGATGCGGATCGGGAAATCCATAATCGGCAACACCAAATCTTCTGCCACGTCCGAAATTTTGAACACGTCAACTCCCGTTTCAATGCCTGCTCGGCTACACACCGCAATGAAAACTTCCATCGGTGTATTACCCGCGCCCGCGCCCAAACCAGCGGCGGCGGCATCAATCCGATTTGCGCCATATTCCACCGCCACCAGCGAATTTGCCACGCCCATCGCTAAATTGTGATGCGCGTGAAAACCGATTTCGGTTTCAGGCTGTAATTTTTCACGCAATAAGCCGATGCGCGCTTTCACATCTTCAGGCAGCATGTAACCTGCGGAATCTGTGCAATAAATACAATTCGCGCCGTAACTTTCCATCAACAAAGCTTGTTCTAATAATTTCTCGGGCGCAGCCATGTGTGCCATCATCAAAAAGCCGACGGTGTCCATGTCCAACTTGCGCGCATATTTAATATGCTGTTGCGAAACATCGGCTTCGGTGCAATGGGTGGCAACACGAATGGTGTGCACGCCCAATTGATGCGCCATTTTTAAATGATCGACCGTGCCAATGCCAGGCAACAACAAGGCGGAAATTTTGGCTTGTTTCATCAGGGGAATCACGGTGGATAAATATTCTTCATCGCTGTGCGCGGGAAAACCGTAATTTACCGAAGAACCGCCCAAGCCGTCGCCGTGGGTGACTTCAATCAGGGGCACGCCAGCCGCATCTAAACCTTGGGCAATACTTGCCATTTGTGCCAAAGACATTTGGTGACGCTTGGGGTGCATCCCGTCGCGCAAGGTCATGTCGTGTACGGTAATTTTTTTGCCTTTAAGAGTCATCATTTGTCCTTACGCCACAGTCGTAGATTGAAGGGTCAATTTGCCGCTGAGAATTTCTTCCGCAAACATTTCCGCAGTGCGTGCGGCGGCGGCGGTCATGATGTCGAGATTGCCCGCATATTTGGGTAAATAATCGCCCAATCCTTCGACTTCCATAAATAAAGAAACCCGATTGCCGTCAAATACGGGGCCGTTCACCAATTTATAACCCGGTACATATTTCTGCACTTCTTTGATCATGGCGTGCACCGAGGCGGTGATTTTTTCCTGATCAGGCTCGGTTTCGGTGAGACAGTGCACGGTGTCGCGCATCATCATTGGCGGTTCAGCAGGATTGATAATAATGATCGCTTTACCCTTTTTCGCGCCGCCGACTTTTTCGACTGCGCCTGAAGTGGTGCGGGTGAATTCGTCAATGTTGACTCGTGTGCCAGGTCCCACGGATTTTGAAGCGGTGGTGGCAACGATTTCGCCATACGCCACGGTTTGCACGCGAGAGACGGCGGCAACCATCGGGATTGTGGCTTGACCGCCGCAAGTCACCATGTTGACGTTCATTTCACGCTTGCCGACATGTTCCAATAAATTCACAGGCGGCACGCAGAAAGGGCCAATTGCGGCGGGGGTTAAGTCGATCATCATCACCCCCAATTCATTTAATTTACGAGAATTTTCCGCATGGACATAAGCCGAAGTCGCGTCAAACGCAATCTGAATTTCATCTTTAAGCACATGCGGTAACAAGCCATCTACGCCGTCGGCGGTGGTTTTTAAACCCATCTCCGCCGCACGTTTTAAACCGTCAGAACTGGGATCAATGCCCACCATCCACACGGGTTCTAACACAGGGCTGCGCTGTAATTTGTAAAGCAAGTCCGTGCCGATATTGCCGGGACCTATCAACGCACATTTGATTTTTTTCATGTTGTTTAATCCAGTTAATAATTGAAATTCCGCTGTCCTCGTTCCCACGCTCCCGCGTGGGAATGCCTACCTCGTCGCTCTCGCGGCGAGGATTGGAAACATTTTTTCGAGGCAATGAAGATTCAAATAGTTCTTTCAATTTAAGTTGTTGCCTGCTGCGATAAAC
Source organism: Pseudomonadota bacterium (assembly GCA_039799345.1). Classification (GTDB taxonomy): domain Bacteria; phylum Pseudomonadota; class Gammaproteobacteria; order Beggiatoales; family Beggiatoaceae; genus JAQTYU01. The sequence goes on along the minus strand of JBDLSS010000273.1, from coordinate 4,283 downwards.
GCGCCGCTGGAGCGACGCTATACGCATTCCCACGCAGGAGCGTGGGAACGAGGTTTGAAATTAGCTCACACCATCGAACGCACAATACCGCCATCCGCTCGCAATGCCGCGCCATTGGTTGCTGCCGCCAAAGGGCTGCAAAGATAGGCGATCAAACTTGCGACTTCGCTAGGTTCAATAAAACGTTTCAATAAAGAACTGGGGCGGGCTTCGGCAAAGAAACGGCGGTGCATTTCTTCCAAATCCACCCCTTGCGCCGCCGCTAAACTGATAAAAAAGTCGCCCACGCCTTCGGTGCTGGTAGGGCCTGGTAACACCGCATTACAAGTCACGCCCGTGCCCGCCGTCACTTCCGCAATGCCGCGTGACACTGCTAATTGCGCCGCCTTACTCATGCCGTAATGCAGCATTTCCGCAGGAATATTGATGCCTGACTCGCTAGACACGAAAATAATCCGTCCCCAATTGCGCTGTTTCATTGCGGGTAAATAAGCGCGGGATAAACGCACGCCACTCATCACGTTCACATCAAACATTTGTTCCCAATCGGCATCTTGAATTGCTTCAAAGGCTTTCGGTTCAAAAATGCCCAAGTTATTCACCAAAATATCCACTTCAGGACAGGCATCGAGCAACACTTTCACCCCAGCCGCCGTGGATAAATCTGCGGCAATGCCGCGTACTTGAGCATTGGGGAGAGTTGCGCTTAAACGCTCACAAGCCTGATCAACGCGAGTTTGCGAACGCCCATTAATCACCACATTCGCGCCTTCTTGCGCCAGCGTCACCGCTGTGGCAAAGCCAATTCCCGAAGTTGAACCCGTGACCAGCGCGCGTTTTTGGGTCAGTTGTAAATCCATGATCAGCTCCTAAACTCAGTAGAAACGCACCGAACAACTGCCAATACCGCCGATGGAAACCCGCAAGTTATCGCCTGCTTTCACGGGCAACATTGCCGCCAACGAACCCGATAAAATCACCTCGCCTGCTTTCAAAGGAATCCCTAAACGCCCCAAAGTATTTGCCAGCCATGCGACGGCATTCACAGGGCTGCCTAAAGCCGCCGCGCCTGCGCCTGTCGCCAACACTTCGCCATTTTTTTCCAGCACCATGCCGCAGGTGAATAGGTCCACTTTGCGCGGATCAACTGCCCGATCCCCCAACACAAACACCCCGCAAGAAGCATTGTCGGCAACGGTGTCTTGAATCTTGATTTTCCAATCTTGAATACGCGAATCCACGATTTCAAAACAGGGCATGACGCATTCCGTAGCGCGCAGCACATCGGCATTGCTGATGCCAGGTCCGAGTAAATCCTGTTTTAAAATGAAGGCGATTTCGCCCTCAGCCTTGGGCTGAATCAGGCTATTCGCAGGAATCGCCTCGCCTTCGTTATAAATCATGGTGTCGAGTAAATAGCCAAAATCAGGCTGATGCACATTGAGCATATTCATCACCACTTGACTGGTGACTCCGATTTTTTTGCCGACCACATGCGCGCCCGCTTCCAAACGCCGTGACACCATTTGTTGTTGAATGTGATAGGCATCTTCAATCGTAATATTCGGATGACGCTCGGTCAGCGGCGGCACGGTGTGGCAATTCGATAAAGCGTTAAAAAGTTGATCGCCCAGTTGGGTGATGGTTTGCTGTTCCATAATTTGTGACCTATTTCCCTAAAATGATTAAGGCAAAGTTAAAAAATTAAGCACCAATTGGTTAAAACGCGCCGCGTGTTCAATTTGTGTCCAGTGCCCACATTGTCCGAAAACATGTAATTGCGCTTTGGGAATCCAGTTTGCCAAGGTCAGCGAATTACTCAGCGGAATCACTTGATCATCACGCCCATGAACCACCAGCGTTTCATTGGGCAAGGCGCGAATTTCGGCTTCGGTGCTCGCCATTGCATCCACCCAGCGTTGACGCGGCGCAGGAAACATCGCAGCAAAAGCTTCTTGAAAACCCGGTTGGATGCTGGCGCGATAACGCAGTTCTGCCAGTTCATCAGTGATTAATTCGCGGTTATAGGCAAAAATATCCAGCAGTTTTCGCATATTGGCGATGGAAGGTTCGTAACCCCACACCGCATCTAAACCCTGCGTAATTGGAAACGGCACGCCCACACTGCCCATTAACACCAAGCGTCTCACCCGCTGCGGATGACGAATTGCCAAAGCAAGTGCCAACGCGCCGCCAAAGGAATTACCAATTAAATCCGTTTGTTCAATTTTCAGCGCGTCGAGCAAACCCACGGCTTGCGCCACCCACGTTTCTAAATTGTAAGTAATACCCTCGGGGCGTTCACTGAACCCAAAGCCCACCATGTCGGGCGCAATCACGCGACACTGTTGTGATAAAGCGGGAATCGTGAGCCGCCAATTCGCCCACGCACTCACGCCCGGCCCTGAACCGTGCAGCATTAACACGGGAAAACCTGCGCCCACATCATGATAATTGGTCAAAATATTTGCGGCGCGACAACTGTTTGCAATTTCAGGATTATTCATCAGCTTGCTCATTACAATTTGATACAAATGTTTTTCAATTCGGTGTAAAACTCTAAGGAGTGAACCCCGCCTTCCCGCCCAATCCCTGATTGTTTCGCGCCGCCAAATGGGGTGCGTAAATCGCGTAAGAACCAACTATTCACCCACACCAAACCCGCTTCAATTTTGCCCGCAACCCGATGCGCGCGTTGTAAATTGCTGGTCCACACCGAGGCGGCTAAACCATAAGTCGTATCATTGGCGCGATGAATCACTTCTTCTTCGCTGTCGAAGGGGAAAATATGGCAACAAGGCCCGAAGATTTCTTCACGACACACCGCTGCATCGTCGCCTAAACCTGTCCAAATCGTGGGCTGCACCCATGCGCCATTCGCTAAATCGCCTTCCATACTGGGCACGCCGCCGCCTGTCACCGTGACTGCGCCTGCATCGCGGGCTTTTTGGTAATAGGACAAGACTTTATTTTTATGTTCTTGGCTGATCAAAGGACCAATGCCTGTGCTGGGGTCATTGGGTACGCCAATTTTTAAACTTTCCGCGCCTTGTTTTAACGCCGCGACAAATTTTTCAAACAAGGGACGTTCTACATAAACCCGTTCTGTGCCTAAACACACTTGTCCGCAATTGGAAAACACCGAGCGCATCGTGCCTTCAATTGCCGCGTCAAAATCACAATCGGCAAAAATAATTGCAGGATTTTTACCGCCCATTTCCAAAGAAACAGGACGCGCACCATCAGCCGCCGCTTTCATAATCGCAGCCCCAGTGCGGGTTTCCCCCGTGAAGGTGATCGCATTCACGCCTTGGTGACGGGTTAAAAATTCGCCTGCGGAATCTGGCCCAAAGCCATGCACCACGTTGTAAACGCCTTTGGGAATACCGACGCTGTTCATCACTTCGCCCAGCAAAGTGGCGGTTTGCGGGGTTTCTTCAGACGGTTTCACTACAATCGTATTGCCACAGGCGAGCGCGGGACCTGCTTTCCATGTCATTAATAACAAAGGTAAATTCCAAGGGCATACAATTCCAACCACACCTACGGGTGAACGGGTGGCATAATTCAACGCGCCCCGACCATCGGGCGTGCTCATTTCAAAAAATTCAGTGGGCACATTTTTGACAATGTCGGCAAAAATTTTGAAATTTGCCGCACCGCGTGGAATATCGATGTGACGCGCTAAACTCATCGGTTTGCCCGTGTCGGCACATTCGGCTTCAAGGAACTCGTCAAAACGGCGGTTAATTTCATTCGCCACGCCATATAACAATTCAACCCGATCCACAATCGTTAATTTGCCCCAAGCCCCTTGCAGCGCACTGCGGGCAGCTTGAACGGCGGCATCGACTTGGGCGTGATCCGCTTCGTGTACGGCGGCGATCACGGCATTATTTAAAGGGGATCGCTTTTCAAAAGTTTTTACACTGGAGACGAATTCCCCGTTGATAAAATTCTGGATTTGCTTCATTCCACTTGCTCCGTTTGGGAATTTAAAAACTCAGCCTGCCAATCCAATGGCGGCAAGACCTGCACGCGCACATTCTTCATCTTGGGCTTCGGATGCGCCTGAAACCCCAATGCCACCACACCATTCGGGACTGTCTGCACTGCTGCGAATCGGTAAACCGCCGCCAAATATGATCAGGCGTGGGGTGGCGGCAAAGCCTAATTTCATGCCTTCGTCATGCCCGACTGCGCCGATCCATGCTTTGGTGGGGAAACCGAAACTTGCGGCGGTGTAGGCTTTGTCAATCGCCAGTTCGATGGAGTGAATAAAT
>JBDLSS010000272.1:0-3266 GCA_039799345.1 Pseudomonadota bacterium | reverse complement strand
CTGTAGAAATACATAAAAATATATAAACTAAAAACACCCCTGTAATTTTCACGAAAGAGAAAATTAGCTGGTCAAACTTATCAAAACAGAAAATAGAAAAACAGTGATAAATAGCAAAGTGTATGTAACATATTGTTCTTAAAGTAAATAACCGTTAATGATTTAGCCCTCCCCCCTTTAGGGGGTTGGGGGCTTCTTGAAGCCCTTGTAAAACACTCAACCAGCCAATACTTATTCATATTCTTAAATTTAAAAAACACCTTTGGAAACTCCCATGCTCAATCCTATTATTGCCCACGATAATCCCGTTCCAACCCCGCCATTTTGGGGCATGAAATGTATTGAAAACATTCCATTACGGGCTTTAGTGCCGTATATCAATCGCACCACTTTATATAAATTTCAATGGGGTTTTAAAGCGGCGGGCAAAACGTCAGCAGAATATAAGCAATGGGCGCGTAAAGAATTAGACCCGATTGTGAATCGTTTAGTGGCGCAAAGCGAAGCTGAAGATATTTTGCAAGCCAAGGCAGTTTATGGCTATTTTCCTTGTCAGTCTGACGGAGATGATTTAATCATTTATCACGATGCCGAACAGAAACAAGAACGTTGCCGCTTCACTTTTCCCCGCCAAACTACGGCGCGTGCTTTGTGCATTGCGGACTTTTTCCGCTCGGTGGATTCAGGTGAAATCGATGTGGTGGCATTTCAATTGGTCACCGCAGGACAACAAACTTCCGATTATGCCCGCGAATTGTTCACCGCTGATAAATATCAAGAATATTTATACTGGCACGGCTTGAATGCGGAAACGGCGGAAGCCTTAGCAGAATATATTCATCGGCGCATTCGGGCAGAATTGGGTTTTTCCAATCAAGACGCGCGTGAATTGTCGGAAATGATTAAGCAAAATTATCGCGGTTCGCGCTATTCTTTTGGCTATCCCGCCTGTCCCAATTTGGCGGATCAGGATAAAATTTTGATGTTATTGGACGCAGAGAAAATCCAAGTGGTCTTGGGCGATGAATATCAATTATGGCCTGAAGAATCGACCTCTGCGATTGTGGTGCATCATCCTGATGCCAAATATTTCGGAATTTAGCGATGCGTAGAATTGCCCTGTGTGCAGGCTTATTGTGTTTAGTATTGGATTTAACGGGTTGTTATCGCACAGCTTATGGTTATTGTGCCTTTCGGATTAAAACGGGGGATTGTCGCGCTGACCCGTCTGCAAAACCGCGTGCGGATGTGGATTTAATTGCGGCAGATTATGCGGCAAGCGATCAATTATTGCGCGGGGCGATTCCTGCGATTTCGCCGCGTTCACGTCTGGTCGTGGCGACCATTGCCGATATTAATGCTTTGGAAGACAGCACGCCGTTGGGGCGTTTAATCACGGAACATGTCAGCGCGCGTTTGGTGCAACAAGGATTCACCGTGCTTGATCCAAAATTACAAAATAATTTATTGATGATTCCTGACGTGGGTGAATTTGCTTTGTCGCGGGAATTGCGTGAATACGGTCAAAGTCAGGCGGTGGATCGTTTGGTGGCGGGCACGTATACCGTGGGTAAAGATACGGTCTATGTCAGTTTGAAGCTGCTGAATTTTGCTACGGGACAAGTCACCGCAGCGCATAATTACAGTTTACCAATGGGTGGCAATGTGGAAAATTTGGCGGCGAAAACTTCGTGGTGGTAATTAACCTCCCCCTTTGAAAAAGTATGGGCATCTACATAGCTCTATCACTGTTTAATTATAAATAAACGTTCTCGTTTCCACGCTCCTGTCATTCAATTCAGTTTGGAGCGTAGCGGAATACGGGGCGTTTAAGATGCAAATAAGCTCCCCAATCTTCTTTCAATCCGATATAAGGGTTTAACCCCTTATTTTTTAAGAATCTCACCAAAAAAATTACACAGCCCTGTACCAAATGTTAAAATATGCGGTTTGTAGGCAGCCCTTTTCGTTCACTCCCACCAAAGAGAATAGCCCCGATGACAACGATTCGCGAAGAAGACTTTATTCAAAGCATTGCCGATGGTTTTCAATTCATTTCCTATTACCATCCCGCCGATTACATCAAAGCCTTAGGTCAAGCCTACGAACGTGAACAGTCTGAAGCCGCCAAAGATGCGATGGCACAGATTCTGGTCAATTCGCGCATGTGTGCAGAAGGACATCGTCCGATTTGCCAAGATACGGGCATCGGCATGGTGTTCCTGAAAATCGGGATGAATGTGCGTTTCGACACCCAACGCAGCCTGACCGATTTAGTGAATGAAGGGGTGCGTCGCGCCTATCAAAATCCTGATAATACCTTACGCGCTTCGATTTTAAGCGATCCCGCAGGCGCACGTAAAAATACCAAAGACAACACCCCCGCTGTGGTACACATGGAACTCGTGCTCGGCGACACCGTCGAAGTACATTTGGCAGCCAAAGGCGGCGGCTCTGAAAACAAAACCAAATTCGTGATGTTAAACCCCAGCGATAGCATTGTGGATTGGGTGTTGAAAACCGTACCTACGATGGGTGCAGGTTGGTGTCCACCTGGAATTTTGGGGATTGGGATTGGGGGTACTGCTGAAAAAGCGATGTTGCTCGCCAAAGAATCTTTATTAGAACCTGTTGATATTCAAGAATTACAAGCCCGTGGCGCACAAAATCGCGTCGAAGAATTACGTTTAGAACTCTATGAAAAAGTGAACGCTTTAGGGATTGGTGCACAAGGTTTGGGCGGCTTGACCACGGTTTTAGACGTGAAAATTCTCGACTTCCCCACCCACGCCGCCTCTTTACCCGTGGCAATGATTCCAAACTGTGCCGCAACCCGTCACGTACATTTCACTTTGGATGGCAGCGGCATCGCAAAATTACCCGTGCCCAGCCTGTCCGATTGGCCTGAAGTCACTTGGGCAGCCAGTGCCGACACCGTGCATGTCAATTTAGACACCGTCACCCGTGAAGAAATCCAAAACTGGAAACCCGGTCAACGCTTATTATTGAACGGCAAATTATTGACGGGACGCGATGCCGCCCACAAGCGCATTGCTGACATGTTTTCACGCGGTGAAAGCTTGCCGCCCGAAGTCGATTTCAATAATCGCTTTATTTATTATGTCGGTCCTGTGGATGCAGTGCGTGATGAAGTGGTCGGGCCTGCAGGTCCTACGACCGCAACCCGTATGGACAAATTCACCGAAATGATGCTCGCAAAAACGGGTTTAATGGGAATGGTGGGTAAGTCTGAACGCGGCCCTAGC
>JBDLSS010000271.1:0-21776 GCA_039799345.1 Pseudomonadota bacterium | reverse complement strand
CCGCTGACCATGACGCAATTGTTGTGGATTAACATCATCATGGACACCTTTGCAGCCTTGGCATTGGCGGGCGAACCTGCGTTAAATCGTTACATGTTGGAAAAACCCACGCCAAAAGACGCGCCTTTAATCACGGGTGATATGTGGTCTTCGATTCTGGTCAATGGCAGTGTTGCCGCTGCCTTAAGTTTATTCTTCTTAAACTTCGACCCGATTCAAAACCTGTTTTCTCGGGGTATGGATGTGAAAAGTGACGAAGCGCACGCGGTATTTTTAACGGCATTCTTTGCGTTCTTTGCTTTGATGCACACCTTCAATACGTTCAATGCGCGCAGCGACGGCTTGAATTTGTTGGAAAATATTTTCGAGAATCGCCTGTTCTTAGGGATTATTGCGATGATTGTGGTGTTGCAAATGTTACTCACCACTTTTGGCGGGAAAATCATGCGCACCGTGGGTTTAACCCCGATTGAATGGGTATATGTGTTGGGTTTTGCCTTGTTGCTGATTCCTGTGGATTTAATCCGCAAAGCGATTCGTAACAAGTTGTTTGGTAATCCTGTATTAGTGCGTTCACAAGACGCGTAATCCTGTTCAGACCTTCTAGGTTTTTGAAACCTAGAAGGTCTCACACGGAATACAGATTTTAAATAGTCACTGTATTTAAAAATATTTTTACTCTATTTCAGCAGGATATTATTGCTTCTTAATAAAAAATTGAAATACAAATAATCCTGTCTTAAATACATTCACAAGATGCTTAATGCGGTTAATATCTTCTACGTTTTTAAAGCCTATAACTCTCATAATAATCGTTATTTCTAGCAAGTCACTTTTTCAAAAGGCGCGGTTGAAACAGAAAACAAATAAATAACCACAAATTTTATTGAAATTCTCAACCTTGCAAAATCCTCAATTCTTCTATAGTGTGATCCCGCAAATTACACAAACTGTGTTTTTTTCAAAATTCCCCGCTTAAACCGCCCCTACTGCTTGTATTTCCGCTTTCAGCGCATACATTTCACGGCGTATATTGACGACGATAGGTAATAACAATGAGCGCAACAGACGTACTCAGCCAAACTGCTAAATTGGATGCCAGTTTATTAGAAGCTTTCCCCAACTCTCGAAAAATTTATGTGACGGGAAGCCGCCCCGATATTCGCGTTCCAATGCGTGAAATTAGCCTGAGCGAAACCCACATCAGCGGCGGCGTAGAGGTCAACGCGCCTGTAACGGTGTACGACACCACAGGCATGTATAACGATCAAAATGTCGAAATTGATATTCAGCAAGGTTTACCACTGGTGCGTTCTCCTTGGGTTGAAGAACGGGGCGACACTGAAGTATTAAGCAGTTTTTCCTCAGAATACGGACGTGACCGCCTCAGCGATCCCAAATTAGCTGCCGTACGTTTCCCTCATGTGCGCCAACCGCGTCGCGCAAAAGCGGGTAAAAATGTCACCCAATTGCATTATGCGCGTCAAGGCATAATTACTCCTGAAATGGAATATATCGCGATTCGGGAAAACCAACGTTTACAAGAAGTCACCGAAGCGCATTTATTAGTGCAGCACAAAGGCGAATCTTTTGGGGCAAATATTCCGAAATTAATCACGCCTGAATTTGTGCGCGAAGAAATTGCACGCGGTCGTGCGATTATCCCAGCAAACATCAATCATCCCGAAGTTGAACCGATGATTATCGGGCGCAATTTCTTGGTGAAAATTAATGCAAATATTGGCAATTCTGCGACAACTTCTTCAATTGCAGAAGAAGTGGAAAAAATGGTGTGGTCGATTCGTTGGGGCGGCGACACGGTGATGGACTTGTCCACAGGCAAACATATTCATGAAACCCGTGAATGGATTATTCGTAATTCGCCCGTGCCGATTGGCACAGTGCCGATTTATCAAGCCTTGGAAAAGGTCAACGGCAAAGCGGAAGACCTGACTTGGGAATTGTTCCGCGACACACTAATTGAACAAGCCGAGCAAGGTGTTGATTATTTTACGATTCACTCGGGCGTACGTTTGGCGCATGTGCCTTTAACTGCAAATCGCACCACGGGCATTGTGTCGCGCGGCGGTTCAATCATGGCGAAATGGTGTTTAGCACATCATCAAGAAAATTTCTTGTATACCCATTTTGAAGACATTTGCGAAATCATGAAGGCTTATGATGTGTCGTTCTCTTTGGGCGATGGTTTGCGCCCCGGTTCAATTGCCGATGCCAATGATGCTGCACAATTTGCAGAATTGGAAACTTTGGGCGAATTGACCAAAATCGCGTGGAAACACGATGTGCAGGTGATGATTGAAGGGCCTGGACATGTGCCGATGCAGATGATTCAAGAAAATATGACCAAGCAATTAGCCTGTTGTGATGAAGCCCCGTTTTACACTTTAGGGCCTTTAACCACGGATATTGCCCCCGGTTACGATCACATCACTTCGGGCATTGGCGCGGCAATGATTGGCTGGTTTGGCTGTGCGATGCTGTGTTATGTCACCCCGAAAGAGCATTTAGGTTTGCCGAATAAACACGATGTGCGTGAAGGCATTGTGACTTATAAAATCGCAGCCCACGCCGCTGATTTGGCAAAAGGACATCCTGCGGCACAGATTCGCGACAATGCTTTATCAAAAGCGCGTTTTGAATTTCGTTGGGAAGACCAATTTAATTTAGGCTTAGACCCCTTACGGGCGCGTGAGTTTCATGATGCGACTTTGCCCAAAGAATCTGCCAAAGTAGCGCATTTCTGCTCGATGTGCGGCCCGCATTTCTGCTCAATGAAAATCACCCAAGATGTGCGCGATTATGCCAAGCAAAAAGGCATCGAACAGCTTGAAATTGCGGTGGAATCAGGAATGCAAGAAAAGGCGATTGAATTTAAGCAGCAAGGTGCTCAGGTTTATCATAAGGTATAAGTCTTTTATCTAAACCGCAATTTACATAATTAGCTTGATGAAACAACGAGTTATTTTTATCTCGTTGTATTAATGTTATCAATTATGTAACTTGCGGTTCAGACAGCATTATTGCTGAATTACTGACATAGCATCCTGTCTGTTTCGGATAGTTTCACATTACTCTTCAAATAATCATGCAAAATATTGCAGGCTTGAGAGACTAACTCCTTAAGTTGGGCGTTAGTTAAATCATTTTCATCACGCTGCTTCTGTAAGGTTTGCACCTTCCAAACAATCACCGTCATGTCAGAACTCGCAGTTGCCACCGTCTCCATTGTATCCTCTGCGATTTTTGGTTTAAAACTCAGTGCACGAATCCAACCCGCATGCTCTTTTAACACATGATGCGCCTTGCCTGTTTGCACATTCCACAAGCGCAAAATATTATCCGCACCCCCAGAAGCGATCCATTTATCATTACTGCTAAAACGTGCATCCCACACCCAATCCTCGTGCCCTTTCAACTCGCGAATGGGTTTTTCGCCCGTGGGTAATGTTTTATCAGAAATCGACCAGATTTTGACTGTACGGTCAGAACTGGCTGTCACCAATAATTTGCCATCAGAACTAAAATTGGAACGATTCACCCAATTATTATGCGTGAAGGTATACAACAATTTACCGTTAACATCCCACACTCTCGCCGTACCATCTGCACTGCTCGAAACAATGCGCTGACTGTCAGGGCTAAAATTTGCGTCATTGACGACTTCCGTATGTCCTGTAAATTGACACACAAAATTGCCCGAGGTATCCCATAATTTCAAGGTTTTATCCGCGCTGGCAGACACAATATACTTACCGTCTTTGCTAAAACGCGCACTTTTAAGTGAAGCCTCATGGGCAAACCATGAATGAGGTTCGGTGATGGTTTTTCCTGCATGAGCACTGTCTATATACTCAGGATTATTCCAAATCACAATTTTATTATCATAACCTGCACCGACCAATAGTTTCCCATCTGGGCTAAAATCAATGGTGCGCAATCCCGAGCTATAAGGAATACGATATTTCACTAATCCCGATTTATCCCACAAAATGATAGTTTTATCACTGCCCGTGGATGCAATGAGATTTCCATCGGAGCTATAAGAAACATCTTTCAAGCTGGCAGTGTGTCCTTGCAGAATCTCGACAATATGTTTACCTAAATTGAAAATTTTTACCGAATTGTCCGAGCTTGCCGTCACAATTCTTTTGCCATCAGGGCTAAAATTTAAGCCTTGCACCGCTGCTGTATGTCCGCGAAAAGTTTTGAGTAGCGTGCCATCATTATTCCAAACTTTTACCATACCATCCGCACTGGCTGAGGCAAAAATATCACCTTGAGGACTGAAACGCACGCTATACACCCAATTGCTATGGGCTGTACTTAACGCCTCTTGTTTAGAAAACACAGCCCAACCGTTAGGATTTTGTTCAGGAGTTTCATTTTTCCAAAGCTTAATGGAATTGTCTGCACTACCACTGACTAACAAAGTCCCAGTTTTATTAAAACTAACCCCATAAACCCGATCTTCATGTCCGATCAGCATCTGCACAACTTGCTTAGGTTTGGATAAATCTGCCAAATCGGATAAATCCCAAATCCCAATATTGCCATCAGAACTTGCCGAGGCTAACCAACGACCATCGCGACTGATGCTTAAATCTTCAATGCTGCCTTGATGTCCTTGAAATTCACGCAGTATTTTCTGGGTTGCAAGTTCCCACACTTTGATAGCGGAGTCTTTGCCGCCAGAAAAAATATAACGCCCATCGACGCTAAATAACGCGGTGTGCACACTCGCACCATGATTTAAACGCAGTAATTCCTCGCCTTCCTTGTCATAAACATAAACCCAACCGGTGCGCATTCCGACGACCAGCTTTTCACCATCTGTGCTGAAATTAACACTAAATACAATATTTTGAATCTGTTGAGACGAGTCAGAAAAGTCAATGATTTTTTTAAGCGTGCCGTCGCCATTCCACAAGCGTACACTGCCATCGTAACTGACCGAGGCAATTTGATCGTTGGTAGGATGAAATGCCACTTTAGACACCGTATCAGTGTGCCCTTCCAAACGATTCAGTTCATAATTGGCGTAAAAAGCTTCGTGCAGTGTGGAATGTACTAGCTTATTAAGCTCATCTTCTCGCTTGGTTTTTTGTGGGCTGGGGGTTTCGGCTGCGAGCACGGGCGCGAGTTGCTGCATCTTATTTGCCGCCTCAACGCTTGCCAATAAACTGCCCAGTTGATCATCTTTCAACAAGCGGGCTTTTCCCAAGGAACTTAGAGCCACCACATGACTTTTATCCGCCTCATTTTTGGCATTGACGGCATCACGGCGTTGATATTCTGCAAAGACGGCTAAAAATAAAGTGATGATAAAACTGGTGACAATCGCGATAAAAATGCGTTTTTGACGGGCGATTTTCACCTGTTCACTGCCCACAATATATTCCACATGCAAGGATAAGGGCTTAGGATCATGCAAAAAATGCGCGCCTAGCCATTGTTGCGCCGACCGCAAATCACGCCCTACCAGTAAAAAACTTTTATCACGCCCCTGTTTATCCCATTCCAAGGCACGATTTAACAAACGGGTATGGGTGTGCAAATGTTCTAAATCCGTGTTTAAAGTATTTAATAAATCTAACATTGATTTATCAAAATCATCCTGATCTCGAAAATAAATCCAATTCAAAGCCGCAATCACAGGATGTACTGTACAGTCAGTTAAATTATCATTTTGAATAATGGGCACAATACGCTTGCCACATTTCAGCGCGTGTTCAATTTCTTGTCCACAGACTTCAGACTGCAAAGAATCAGGCGTGATAATAAAAATGAAGGTATTCGCATGCTCAATTCCTGACTCAATTTCTTTCCACCATTCTGAACTGAGTGGAATTCCTTCCCAATCGACCCAAATTTCACGTCCTGCATTTTTTAATGCGTTGGCTAGTTGTTGTACAAAGGGTTTATTTTTACGCGAGTATGAAACAAATGCGTCGCTCATGTTGTGAACCTATCCTACCTAAAATGGAAATTTGGTCGCGAATTGTAAATCTTGCCTTTCCCTAAAATTTAAACCGCGCTCCCGTTTAATTATTCAGGAACGCGGTTTAAAGTTAAGAAGCTGGGGAAGAATTTGGCGGCGTGCTCAATGAGGATTTTAGTGCGCCAATTGAAACTGTGCTATTTGAAAGTGAAGACGAAGTGCTGTTTTCATGCGCATCTTGTGGGTCTTCTTTTTTATTTTGCTGCTTTTTCAGCTCAATCAGGGCTTCCTGCATTTCCTGCACCCAACTGCTAAATTCACTGCGTAAAATACCCTCGGTATTACTAACCAGCGCGTCAATATTTTTCTGCTGAGCCTGTTGGGCGGGTGGCAAAGCAACCCACCAATTACGCACATTCACCAAACCAATGGCTGCTTGGTTATATTTAGTCAGCTTTTCTTCAATGCGTTGATATTGCAAATAAGTGCCTAAAGCGGCGGTGATTGCGGTACTTAAGGCAACCCAAATTTCAAAATCAATGGCTGCGATATAAGTCCCGCCTGCGCCAACCAGATAAATTGTCCATTGCAACTGGTGTAGTTTTTTCTCTAACTTATTAGTTTTTCCAACATAAAAATTAAGTTGATCTTCTAAACGTACCTGCAAATAATATTCTGGGTTCAGATTCAAAAAGCCCTTGTCTTGTTTTGCAGTGGAATAAACGGGGGGCAAGCTGCCGTGGTAAGATTTTAGTGCAGATAAATTCACTTCAGTTTGCATCAATTGCGTGCTGAAATTTTGCATCTTTTCAGCCAGTTTCATTTCACGACTCATTTCAAGCGTTTGTTCTTTACTATAAATTTCGGCTTGAGCACGATAGCGAAAAATCTCGCTTTTTAAAGATTCCGCGCAACCTCGCAACAATATCCACTTATTGCCTGCATTAAAGCGGTTTGAAATCGCGAGTAAGGCGGTTATGATGACAGGGATTAGCATGATCATGTGAGCCAAGAAGAAATTTATCGCGTTTATAACATTCTCACCCCACAGTATGACTAATCTCTGTGCTATGGTCGTTTTCAGCAACGCTAAAAATGTTCCAAATACACCCGCAAAAAGCATAGCAAATTGAATCCACTCAAAATGCTTTTGATGACGTTTTGCATTTAAATCATAAATTGCGAACTGTTCCCATGCGGATTTCAAAGTATTATCACCACGCAACAAGCGATAAACCAGACGTTCAAATTCGTTTAAACTGCCCTCTAGTGGAAATAGATGCAGTTCACCATCATCGATAATTTCAGCCAGTATTGGGTCTTCAATAAAATCAGGACGATTGAGTTTACAATCAGCAAGTTCATCGGCAAAACGTCCACTGCCTTGCACGATAAGAATAGGAATGCCTAAACGCACACTATGTAACACTTCTTGTTTACAAATGTTGCCGCCATTAACTAGCAAGGTCAGGGCGGGTAAAGTTTTGGTATACACTGCTGCCAAGTGATACATTAACTGTGTTTCACAACCCCAACCGCCGTTATTTTCACAGTGAGTTTCGACCAAAACGAAATGCGTGTGATTGGGTTCGAGCGGTGCAGAATCTCCCTCTGTCACAGTCTCCACTTTGCCGGGATAGTTCACCTTTCCAAAAGGCACAACCCCTAAAATTGGGACTTTATATCCTCGTGCAGCAACTCCCTCCCCCAACATCGCCATCACTCCCGACTGTGTGCCTCCTCCCATGAGTAGAGATTGGGTTTCTGAAGCCACTTGAGCAATGCCCCGACTAAATAATTGTGTCAGGCGGGAATTTTGGGTGTTATCCATTTTGCCCGCACCGCCAGAAAGCAAAATTAAATTTTTGGGGGGATGGATTTGGAGCGCGTCTAAAATTAATTGCGGATCAGTGTGCGTGCTCACCCGCACCGCCGAGGCTACATTACCATTAGAAAACTGAATGCTATGTAAGCTTGATAACAATGGGTTTGGAGGGGGATTATCCATTATCATTTCTCAAATCACGGTTGATGGTTGGAAGGTACATTGAAAACAACGCGCTATCATCATTGGATAATGCGAATAATGTCAAGCATTCTCACGGACGTTCATGATTGTACCTAAGGGCTATGACGAGTTTATTGTCAGAATCAGGATTGACAGGATTATTCGAATTAAGCAGGATGAACGCATAATATTGAAAAAGCTTGTTTAATTCTGAAAATTCTTTAATCCTGTGAATCCTGATGCTGATAATTTTTGCAACTTTTTTAACACACTGGATTGATTAAACTTTTTCCTATTTTTTATCCCGCACTCAGGTTAACTAATACTTGGGGAGAGCGATTTAAGTCGTTGGTTAAGAACTTTGAACGGATGCTTGGGAATGCTAAACTCAAACTGTGTTTTATCAGACTTATGATTAAACGAATCGCTTCTTTTCAAAGATTCCAAATCGGTTCTATATGCGCTTGCTCTGGCTCAAATCCCCTAAATTGATCGCAAGACTTTAGCAACATGTTAAGATAGCGGACAATTTTATCCTTAATGATTGTTCGTTATGAATACCGCTAATTCTATTGTCATACTCATCCCTGCAAAAAATGAAGAGGATAGCATTGCGCAGGTGTTGGGAGATTTAAAAGCCCGCTTTCCCTATCCGATTGTCGTCATCAACGATGCCAGCACCGATAATACCGTTGCCATCGCCCAACAAGCAGGGGCGCGCGTGCTGACGCTCAGCATCTCGCTTGGGGCGTGGGGCGCAATTCAAACAGGGCTACGCTATGCCTTGCGCGAAGGTTTCGAAATTGCCATCACGATGGACGCTGATGGGCAGCACGAAGCCGATTCTCTACCCGCCTTGCTTGCGCCGATTATGACCCGTAAAGCCGACGTAACCATTGGCGCATTTACCCAACGCGGCAGTTTCGCACGTCATGTCGCATGGTCTTTGTTTCGGAAATTATCAGGCTTGAATTTAGAAGATTTAACCTCAGGCTTGCGGGCGTATACTTCTCCCGCGATTCGTTTGCTTGCCTCGCCTGCGGCAACTTTATTGGATTATCAAGATATGGGCGTATTAATGTTGTTGCAACGCGCCCAATTACGCATTCAAGAAGTCCCAATTTCGATGCGTCCGCGCTTATTGGGGAAATCGCGTATTTTCAGTTCATGGTGGGCGGTCAGCAACTACATGTTGTATACCGCTATTTTATGCCTTGCACATGGCACTCATTACTTCCGTAAACATAAATGTCCTATCAAATCACCTCAGCCATTTTAGGCATCAGCCTTGCCCTGATTATTCTACTGTTAATTCGCCGCGACCGCCTGCATTCTCGACATGCGATTTGGTGGTTATTCGTTGCCGTGTTCGTGATGATTTTGGGAATTTTTCCCAAGATTATTGATTATATCGCCTTAAAACTGGGCGTGAATTATCCCCCGACTTTGCTGTTTAGCTTAGGCATGGCGATGATTTTATTAAAAGTGCTCAGCATTGATTTACACCAATCGCAATTGGAACGTAAAACCCGCCGTCTGGCGCAACGCCTCGCGCTGCTCGAAGGCGACAAGCAACAACATGATGATTAGCCTTGTTTAAGCCACTGTGATTCTACACCCGCGCTCGATTCGAAACTTAATTTTACTGGGCTTTTCGCTGGTGGCGTTACCGCTGGTTTGTGCCTTGGTGTATACCGCGTTTTATGTAGAAAAGCTGGTGGTACAAAGTCAGGAAACCGTGTTGCAAGCGATGCGCGTCACCCAAAGCAGCAATCAATTGGTGGATTTAATCACCGACATGGAACGCAACGCCCGCCAATTCCAAGTTTTAAACGACAAAAGCTTGTTAAAGCTGTATGCAGAAAATCACCGTGATGGGCAAGATATTTTAAAAAACCTGCAAAAACTCGATGATGATGAACCTTTCAAACGCTTATTGAACGAATTCAGCGAACGCGAAACTGCAATTTTTAAAACCTTATCCTCCTCCAATAATTCCGCAAAAACCCTGCAACAAGCGATTAGCGGTTTTAAGAATTTAGAACGGATTGCTGAAAATATTCACATCGCCAGCCAAAACATCATTAAAGTCAAATTGGAGCAGGTCGAAAATACCGCAGCCTCCGCAGAAAATGTGCTGGTGTGGCAAGCAGTCGCGCTCGTGCCCGTTGCCTTGTTAATCACTGCGATTTTCACCGTGCTGATTACCCGCCCGATTAAGCAAATTGACCAAGCGATTCGCACCTTGGGTGAGGGACAATTTACTGCCAGCGTGCAAATTTCAGGGCCTGAAGATTTAGTGCAACTTGGGCAACGGCTGAATTGGCTGCGTTTACGACTTTTGGAATTAGAGCAGGAAAAAAACAAATTTCTGCGCCACGTTTCCCACGAATTAAAAACGCCTTTAACTGCGATTCGTGAAGGCAGTGAATTATTGCTGGATGAAATTGTGGGAAAACTGCATCCCGAACAGCGCGAAATTGTGCAAATTCTTAAAAAGAACAGTTTACACCTGCAAAAGCTGATTGAGAATTTACTGAATTTCAGCGCGGCGCATTTTCAAAATCTGAATTTAACCATTGAAGAACAACATTTAAAATCTTTATTTCTACAAGTGATTAATGACCACAGTTTACAGATTAAATCTAAATCCTTGCAAGTTGATACAGATTTAGAAGAGCTTAGTTTTGAAGGAGATGCAGAAAAACTCAAAAGTATTATTGATAATCTACTCTCGAATGCGTTTAAATATGCTCCACCCGGTACGACGGTGTATTTAAAACTCTACGAGCAAGGTAACTTCGCGATTTTTGAAGTCGCCGATCAAGGGGTAGGTATATCGACCACAGACCGCCCCAAGATTTTTGAAGCCTTTTATCAAGGGCAACTTCATGCACAAGGTGCAATCAAGGGCAGCGGTTTGGGCTTGTCGATTGTTAAAGAATATGTACAAGCGCATCATGGCAAGGTTGAATTATTGGAAACCCGCTGTGGCGCGCACTTTCGCGTGACGTTGCCAAAAAACTATGTGGATTCTGCTTGTTAGACCGACGCATTTCTGGCTAAGGCTTGGCGTTTGTGCTTTACCCTTAGCGGCTTGTAATGCGCCTGCCAATACTACGCCCAGTGCTGCCCCTTTCCCCGCCACGATGACTGCGGCTTTTCCGCTACAGCCGCCGACACTGCTTAATTCAAGCGTGAGTCCAAAAGAAGATTTATTAGGCTTTCTTTTAAACTATTCTCAACAAATTCAAAGCTTACCTCTGTCGATTTTAGGACAGGAATTACAAGTCGTCTTGCAACATTTCAAGGCAGAAGATGTGCCGAAAAATCGTTTAAAGCTGGTGTTATTACACGGATTTACACATGCCAATCAGCGCAATGAGAAACTTGCTTTGGAATTGCTCGACGGTGCTTTGCAAAAGCCTGAAACGTTTGACATGAATTTATTAGCGTATTTACGTTTTCTGCAACGTATTTTATTGGAGCGGGTGGAAACTGAAAAACGCAGTCAATTGCTTTATAACAGCTACGAACAACGTCTTAAGCAAGAGCGCAAGGAACGAATAGACTTGCTTGAACAACGCAGCAAGCTTCAACAAAAACTCGAAGCCCTGAAAAATATTGAACGCAGCCTGAATGATCGCAGCAAGCCCACTGCTTTGGATAAACCTTAATGAATCCGCATAATATTTTGCTGGTCGATGATGATCAGGATTTATTACAACTGCTGTCAATGCGCCTGAAAGCGGCGGGTTATCAAGTAAAAACCGCGCTCAGTGGCGAGCAGGCGTTGGCGCAATTATCTGCATTTCGCCCGCATTTAGTCATCACCGATTTACGCATGGACGGCATGGACGGCATGACTTTATTCCGTCACTTGCAACAGCGCAATCCTGCTTTGCCCGTGATTATTTTAACGGCGCATGGCACGATTCCCGATGCAGTCGATGCGGCGCATCAAGGCGTATTTCGCTTTTTAACCAAGCCCTTTGAAAGCAAAACCCTGCTCGAACATATTGAAAAAGCTTTAAAATTCAATGGGCAAGAATCCAGTCATATTCCTGCGGATTCTACCGTGGAACGTCAATGGCGGGCAAGCATTATTACCCGCAGCCCCTTGATGGAAGAATTGCTAAGTCAGGCGAAATTAGTTGCCGATAGCGAAGCCAATGTGTTTATTCATGGGGAAAGCGGCACGGGTAAAGAATTACTCGCCCAAGCGATTCACCAAGCCAGCCCACGCCGCGATCAAGCCTTTATCGCGGTGAATTGTGGCGCGTTGCCCGAACCTTTGTTTGAATCGGAATTATTTGGACACACCAAAGGTTCATTCACGGGCGCAGTCAAAGATCACAAAGGTTTATTTCAAGCCGCGCATAAGGGCACGCTATTTTTAGATGAAATCGGCGATTTGCCACTGACCGCGCAAACTAAATTATTGCGCACATTGCAAGAACGCCAAGTGCGTCCCGTTGGCGCAACGCAATCGATTGCGGTGGATGTGCGGATTATTTCTGCGACCCATCAAAATTTAGAAGAGCGCATGAAAAATGGCTTATTCCGTGAAGATTTGTATTATAGATTGAACGTCGTCAGCCTGGATTTGCCCGCGCTGAGTTCACGGCGTGAAGATATTCCTTTGTTGGCGCGGTATTTTTTAAAGCAGTTGGCGGTGAAAAATCATAAAAACATCACAGGTTTTTCCCCCGAAGCGATGGAAACTTTGGTGAATGCGACTTGGCGCGGCAATGTGCGGCAATTGTTTAATGTGATTGAGCAAACCATTGCTTTGTCTTTGACTCCGATTATTCCCGCATCTTTAGTGCAAAAAGCCTTGCGCGACAAACAGACCGATTTGCCCTCTTTAGATGAGGCGCGGCTGCGGTTTGAGCGCGATTACATCATGCAATTATTGCAAATTACGGGCGGCAACGTGATGCAGGCGGCACAGATTGCACAACGAGAACGTAAATATTTTTACAAAATGTTAGATCGACACAATATCGACCCCAGCATGTTTAAACCCAGCGAAGAAGATGGCGAATAATGCTCTCGTATTTATTCGTTTACGGTACGTTGTTAAAAGCAATTCAACATCCTTTATATCAAGAAGTTGTCGCTAGGGCGCAATATTTGGGGCGGGTGAGTTTTCAGGGAGAATTATACGCGCTGGAAAAGTTTGTAACCTTCATCAGCATAGGGAAAGGTTTTTTCCCGTTCACGGCTAATGCCCAATCTACTTAGGCGTTACTCAGTTGAAACACTAGTTCCTTTTTTTAATGAGTTAGTATTGTGCGTCACACAATAATATTTACATTAAAATCAAATAGTTAACAATTAAACTGCGTAACTCCTACTGCTATTAAATCTTCTTGATAAATTTCAATTCATGCGATGACAAGCTTATGTTTTTTAGGCGGTAATTCGCCTGCTAATAAATTGCCATCAATAATTGAATAAACAGCAACTTGTCCTTGATAACCTGCATGAATATAGGGAGTATGATATTTTTCTATATCACGACAAAACATACAGATCAATATACCATAATATATTGAAATTATTGTTATTTTTATGTTACTCATGAGATTATCGGGGAATTTTTTATAGGTGTCATTGCTTTAATTATGAGTGAATTGTGGTTCAGATAAAAAACACTAGATGCGCTTCGTACCTCAGCACATCCTATTAGCACTATAAATATGCAAAGAATATGCTTTCTAAAAATAAGTTGTTATCAACAAAGAGGATGAAAAATATGAAGGTTTTTAATTCATTAGTCTTGATTTTAGGCATTAGTTTTGTTCCTTTGTATAGTGCAATGGCTTTGCCTGCGGCGGCAACGGGTAAATTTGTCTTAGATGTGGGGCGTGGGGTATTGGTGGATTTGATTGCAGATGCGATTAAGGAAATGAATTTTGTGACCCCTTCGGCATTGATTGAACAGAAAAAGCAGCTCGCTGAATTACAGGCAAGAGTTGCGGATTTACAGCAAAAGCTTACACAATCTAAGGATAGTTCGCCCGATGTGGTTTGGATGCGGGAAGGTTTGGTAAAACTGCAAGCTTTGTATGCTCAGGCACAAGATCGCAGCAGCATTCTTGAAAAGGAGTTGGCATTATTGCGTAAAATTCAGTTGGATAAACCGACGGTGCAACCGCGTTTAGATTTTCAAGTGAGTTATGTGACGCGCAAACCGAAGAGTTCAACTTCGGTGGCTTTTGGAAATGGGAGTGTGTTGCAGTCTGGGGATTTTTACAAAGTGATTTTTACGCCTAAGCAAGATGCGTATATCTACCTGTTTCAATTGGATTCTGCGAATAAACTGGAAGTTTTATTTCCTGTAAAAGAGGTTGACGGGTTTATGCTGAATCATTTTAATCCTGTCAAAGCGGGGAAAACTTATTTCCTGCCTAAGGAGGATATTTCTTATCCTTTGGATACTCAGACGGGTTCTGAACAAATTTATTTTATCGCAAGTTCTGAGCCTGATACGGTGCTGGAGCATTTGGCGCGTTTGTTGGAACAGGCGCGTAAGCAGCAACGTGCTCCTGCTGAAAAGTTAATTCAAACGCAGTTAATGCAGGTGATGAAAACTAAGGGATTTGCTACCTTGGTGAACGATTCGGATTCGCCATCTGTGCAATGGCAGGAGCAAGGACAGCATTTTTCTACTTTGCAGCAGCGTTTGAAGGATTTATGTCAGGGCTGTGTGCAAGTCATGAGTTTTGAACATCGTTGAAATTGAAGATTGTCTGAACCACAATTCACATAATTTTCGCAATTACCGCAATTAAAAAATAATTTTTTTGGTTAAATTGTGTAAATTGGGGGTGTGTGAAAATTGTGGTTCAGATATTTTCAAGGAGGCTGTTATGTGGCGATTATTTTATATGGGGATTTTTTTAGGCATTTCTGCGGTGAACGCCGAGGAGTTAGCGATGCCACAAAGTGCGGAGGAAATTGTGCGGGCTTTGTCGCCTACGTCTACAACTTCGTCTTTTGGAAAGCCTAAGGGTTTGGGCAAGGGGATTGCGCCGTTGCAGCGTGATAATGCGACGGGGGAAACCGTGGCTTTGAAAACGGGGGCGTTGATTCAGTTTGAGGTGGATTCTGCAACGATTCCTTTAAATTCGCATAATCTCAATTGGTTGGGGGAATATGGGAAGGCATTGCAGGGTGGGCTGGCTGAGGCGGTGATTGAAATTGTTGGGCATACCGACAGTGATGGTTCGGATGATTACAATATGGGTTTGTCTTTGCGGCGGGCGCAGGCGGTGCGGGTTTTTTTGATGGAGACTTTTCGGGTTGAGGGTAGCCGTTTGTTGGTGAGTGGCAAAGGTGAGTTGTCGCCTGTGTCCGATAATGTTTCAGAGTCGGGCAAGGCGTTGAATCGGCGGGTGGAATTTGTGCGGGTGAAATGAGTTGTCTGAACCACAATTCACATAATTTTCGCAATTACCGCAATTAAACACAAAATTATTATCTTTCAATTGTGGTAATTATGTTAATTGTGAAAATTGTGGTTCAGACAAAAAAGGTGTTTTTTCTCGTTCCCAAATGTCACTTGGGAATGCAGTCGAGACGCGCCGCGTCTCGGGGTATCCGAGGGCGTGGAAGAATTCTATTCCCTCACGCTTCTGGACGCGGGCGATAGGATGTGCCGACAATAGGAGGCGCATCAATCGGGGTTCATTATTCTCTCACGAATTGATGCGCTTCGTTCCTCAGCACATCCTATTGGCACTATTATTTGTACAGACCGCAACGCGGTCAAGACGGCATTCCCAAGTGGCACTTGGGAACGAGGCAAAGCATAGATATGTTCAACGCCCCGCCGATTGGGCATATAGCAGTATTCACCGATATATTCGACGGGGTATATTACCCGAAACATGGGGTAGCAGTGAAATTATAGTACCCGAGCATATTGGGCATGAGTAATCCGTGTTTTTCATTGGGTTATCAAACACATTGAGGACAATGTTTGAACCATAATTCACGCAATCACCCAAATTTACACAAAAAATCCGTAGGTTGGGTTGCCAACGGCAACCCAACGAAAATGCGGCGTGAAAGTTAGGTTTGATGGTGATTCGGGGTTAATGTTGGATTGCTTGGTGCAGCAATTCGTAGGTTGGGTTACCAGTGGCAACCCAACAAAGGCGCGACATGAAATTAGGATTGTGGATGATTTGGGGGTAATGTTGGGTTGCCGTTGGCAACCCAACCTACGAAGCTGGGAAAACAACACGGAATCCCCAGAGGTTGTTATTGTAAAAGTAGACGCCACGATAGGAAGAATGACAGCTACTGTTAACGCTGTTCCAAGCCCCCCCGCGCAACAGGCGAGAATCCCCTCCACTCGCACATTTCGCATCCTTTCCATCCGTGTAGTCTCCTCTCTCACTACACGTCCATTCCCATACATTACCCGCCATATCATACAAACCAAAATCATTTGGCTTCTTTTGTCCTACTGCATGAGTATGGCCACCTGAATTGTTATCATACCAAGCATATTCTGCCAAACGATTTACATCATTTCCAAAATACCACTTCGTCATAGAACCTGCCCGTGCTGCATATTCCCATTCCGCTTCCGTTGGCAAGCGATATTCTTTCCCTGTCTTCTGACTCAACCATGCCGTATACGCTTCTGCATCTTTCCAATGTACACAACTCACGGGATGATTATCGGCGGGCGTAAATAATCCTTTCGGGTTCATTAAGCCATTACAATAAGTTTCACTAACCTTGCCTGTGTAACCTGTTTCCTGCACAAAGGTTTTAAATTGCCCCAGCGTCACTTCATACTTACTCATCCAAAACGAACCCATTTTCCAAGCATGGACAGGCTTTTCATTATCATGATGATCATTCGACCCCATCTCAAACGTTCCCGCTGGAATCAACACCATCTCAGGCTCAAATTCTAAACGGCTCACCACAGGCGCAGGTTTTGAAACAGGAGGCACGTAAGCAGGCGCAGCAGGCGTTTCAGCCACTGGCGAACCACTCCCACAAGGTTCTAACAAACAAAAATCCCCATTCAGTTCAGAATAAAAAGCAGGTGCTTGTTGTTTATCCGTCGCAGATTGCACCGCCACCCGCACCAAATTCAATGCCTGCGTCACCGTGATATTTGGCTTCAAATACTGTTTCAACGCCATCACATAAGGACTATTTTCCCCAGTCCCCGTGACCGCCTGCTTGTTTGCCCCCGTCGCATAAGAAATCAAAGTCCCATTTGGCGTATTCGATTGTGTCGCAAGCCCCACCGAAGCATTGCCCTTAAACAACCCCTTAAACGGATTATCCCGACACGCATCCAAAAACACCAAATTCGTCCCCTTCTTCTCCTCCATCACCGAGAGCACATAATTCACAGACACAGCCTTATCCTTCAAATGCCCCTTTGCAGAAATAGTGCGCGTCCCTTCAATCGGCAACAAATAATTTTCCCCCTCATTCTGCACCCCGTGCCCAGAAAAATAAAAAGCCGCCACTCCGCCTTCACTTAATCGCTTGCCAAACTCACGGATTTCTTCCTCCATTTCCTCCCGAGACAAATCCGTTTTTACTGTCACCTTAAAATTCAGTGCCCTGAATAAAGCCCCCATTTCCTTGGCATCATTTAAAGGATTTTTCCCCAAATCATAGCCCGCCGCATAATGCGTATTCCCAATCACCAAAGCTTCACGAGACCCCGCAAACACAGGCAAGGAAAATAATAAACATAAAAAATAAACCACGCGCTGCATAAAAACCTCCCCAATAGGCAAGCTTAATAATATAGCAAATGTCTGAACCACAATTCACACAATTACCTTAATTAACGCAATTTGAAAACCAGTAGGTTGGGTTGGCAAATGCCAACCCAACAGAAATTATGGAACGACAGAATGCGATATTGGGGAAAATTTGGGAGTTATGTTGGGTTGCCGTTGGCAGCCCAACCTACGTAGAAACCCAACCCGCGAAAAAACAAATCCCCCCTTTCTTCAAAGGAGGGATTTATTATTTAACAAAAAGTGCGAGACTTAAACTTCTTCGAGAGCCTTCATGCTCAAACGAATACGCCCTTGCTTGTCGATTTCTAAAACTTTCACACGCACGGTTTGACCTTCGGTGAGCTTATCGCTGACCGTTTTCACCCGTTCATGAGAAATTTCAGAAATGTGCACCAAACCATCTTTACCCGGCAACACCGTTACAAATGCCCCAAATTCCATGAGCTTTGCAACTTTACCTTCGTAAATCACACCGACTTCAACATCAGCGGTGATGGCTTCAATACGGCGACGCGCTTCTTGACCTGCTTCATAATCCACAGCGGCAATTTTCACCACGCCTTCATCATTGATGTCGACCATTGCGCCCGTTTCTTCAGTAATCGAGCGGATAACTGCGCCGCCTTTACCGATAACGTCACGAATTTTGTCAGGTTTAATGCGGAAAGTAATAATTCTAGGCGCGTGCTTAGACATTTCTTCACGGGGCGTAGCGATAGATGCGCCCATAATCCCAAGAATGTGTAAACGCCCGTCTTTAGCTTGCGCCAAAGCGACTTCCATGATTTCACGGGTAATGCCGTCAATCTTGATGTCCATTTGCAGCGCGGTGATACCTTGACTTGTGCCTGCGACTTTAAAGTCCATGTCGCCTAAATGATCTTCATCGCCCATGATGTCGGTCAGAACCACGAATTTATCGGCTTCTTTAATCAAGCCCATCGCAATCCCAGCCACAGGGGCTTTGATCGGCACGCCTGCATCCATCAACGCCAAACTTGCGCCGCAAACGGAAGCCATTGAACTTGAACCATTGGATTCAGTGACTTCAGAAACCACACGCACCGCATAAGGGAAGGTATCTAATTTAGGCATCACCGGTTGAACCCCGCGACGTGCTAAACGACCGTGTCCAATTTCGCGACGTTTCGGGCTGCCCACACGTCCCGTTTCCCCAACGCAATAGGGAGGGAAATTGTAATGCAGCATGAAGCCATCTTTACGTTCGCCTTCTAAGGCATCGACTAATTGAGAATCGCGTTCCGTGCCCAGCGTGGTGACCACTAAAGCTTGGGTTTCGCCACGGGTGAATAAGGCAGAACCGTGGGTGCGGGGCAATACGCCGGTGCGAACCGTGATTGGGCGCACAGTACGGGTGTCACGTCCGTCAATACGGATACCGTCCAACACATTGTTACGCACAATGCGGCTTTCCAAATTCACTAAAGCGGATTTAACTTGGGCTTCGCTCCATTCTGGCGCATCGCCTGCGGTTAAGCTTTCAACCACTTGTTTGAATAATTCAGCAACGCGTGTACCGCGTACTAATTTTTCACGGATTTGATAGGCTTGGCGCAAATCGTTTTCAGCAGCTTCAGCAACAGCGGTGGCTAAGGCAAGGTTTTTCGGTGCAGCTTCCCAATTCCATGAAGGTTTGGCGCATTGTTGTGCTAATTCGTTGATCGCTGTGATCACGGTTTGCATTTGTTCATGACCGAATAACACCGCGCCCAGCATGATTTCTTCGCTGAGTTCTTTGGCTTCAGATTCGACCATTAATACTGCGGAATTCGTGCCTGCAACCACCAAATCTAAAGCTGATTGCTCGAGTTGTTTAGCGGTGGGGTTCAGGACATATTCGTTATTGACGTAACCCACGCGGGCTGCCCCAATAGGCCCCATAAAGGGTAAACCTGACAGGGCAAATGCCGCAGATGCGCCTAATAAGGAAGGAATATCAGGATCAATTTGCGGGTCTAAAGATAACACCGTCGCAATCACTTGGACTTCGTTGGTGAAACCTTCGGGGAACAGCGGGCGTATTGGGCGGTCAATTAAACGGGAAGTGAGGGTTTCTTTTTCAGAAGGTCGCCCTTCGCGTTTAAAGTAACTGCCGGGAATACGTCCTGCGGCATAGCTACGTTCTTGATAATCAACAGTGAGGGGAAAGAAATCGCCATCTTTATTGCTCGGCTCCTTATTTGCTACGACAGTGACTAGGACTACCGTATCTCCCATGCTAGCCATGACTGCGCTTGTGGCTTGGCGCGCAATTTCGCCTGTCTCAAGCGTGACGCTGTGCTGACCGTACTGAAATGTTTTTGTATAGAGCATTGAGATTCCTTAAACCGCCGAGGGTAAAACGTGCACTGTGTGGCAAACAATAAGCCGAAAATAAATCATTAGCGACGTAAACCAAGCTTGCTGATCAGGTCTTGATAACGGGGCAATTCAGTTCTTTTCAGATAATCGAGCAAGCTGCGACGTTGGTTTACCATGTGTAATAAGCCACGGCGTGAGTGAAAATCTTTACGGTGCGTCTTGAAGTGTTGGCCTAAGCTGTCAATATTGGCTGACAATAAAGCTACTTGTACTTCAGTCGACCCCGTGTCGTTCGGAGAACGTTTAAATTTTTCAATGATTTGTTGTCTCGCTTCTACGGTTAACATACATTACTCTCCAATCAATCATGTTTCGGTTAAACCTACAATTGTAACGTTTCCACAGGGTTTGAACAAGTGATAATCGTTTGTAGGAACTGCGTATTATAGCAAGTTCTTATCAGAAAAAACAAAGAGATACTTATTATAAATTTGGGAGGTGTGGTTTTGCCTGTGTTGGCGGGGTGAAATGCTTGGGTGAATTGCTCGATTTTTACGGGAAAATAAGGTGAGTTTGGGCTTGAAATCTTTACAATGGGTGATCTTGTTCCCACGATTTCGCAGCGCGTTTATCGCAAGATGCTCAACAGTTGGACTGTTTAAATAAACAGCTGTTTAACTCAAAATATTGCACCCTCACATAGCCAGAAAAGTTATTTTAATCAAATAGATAATATTTAACTTAAATGGCTATATTTTTAGAGAAGGCGCAATATCATCTTTAGGCAGTTTAAGCCGCCCACATCTCTTCAATTTTATCCAAAGGCAAATATACCAACAAACTTACTTCCGTGCGCCCACCGTCATAAACCTCCGTTTGTACTGCAAAACGCCGGTCCTCGCTGACCAACAGCGCGTAATCCAACATTTCCCAATCAGCAGTATCGGTGGTTAAATAGCGATGACGATAATCTTCGTTACTGATATACGCCTGATGTCCCAATTCTTGGTAATACACCCCGCCTGTCCAGTCCGCAAGACTTTCTGGCTCTTTGATGCGCTCTAAAGTGACGGGAGTTTCGACTTCAGGATTAAAAATTCGTGCAAACTCTTCCAAATCAAATAGTTCTTTGACTTGGGCAGGCAAGATGCTGATGCCAACTTCTAAAAAATCACGATGCCCTTGTTTAACCACGGCAAGACTGAAATCTTGTTCCGCGCCTTCCAACAGCAGCACGCCCTTTTTCTTGGCATCGCCACCTAAATCGTAAGTTTTCACCCCGACCACACGACAACGCTGATTGCTCAAACCTGCTTGGGCGGCAAAGCCAAATTTTACAATATTGCCAATTTGCAAAGTTTGCGCACTCAAGGCTTGCGGAGGCGGCGCATTGTCTCGCGCCACATCTCCCCCGAAAATACTTTTCCACAGCGACATGATGCGCCTCTACACTTGGGTACGTTTGGCTTTCAAACGCTCGAGCACTGCATTTCCCGTGGTGCCGTCGCTAGTCAAAATTCCTGCTTCTTTCAGTTTGGCTTGCAAACCATCGCCCGACTCATCTTGTTGTAATTGCATTGCCGCTTGCATTTGGTCGGATTGCTGTTGTTGCTTTTGCTTAATCCGTTCTAAAGATTCTGTAGCAGTGCGCAGTGCGGAATTTGAACCTGAAAATTTGCTCGCAGCGGCA
>JBDLSS010000270.1:0-8199 GCA_039799345.1 Pseudomonadota bacterium | reverse complement strand
AATTGATGACACGCCCTAGCAGTGCTATACGAACGCTGAGTGAATGTTAGCCTGTCTAGGTTTTTCCAAAACAGCTATCGACCTTGAAGCGTTTAGACGACCATAGAGACTCTTATATGGTTTTCATAACTATTCTATAATACTGTCGTTTCGACAGCTTAACGGATGCCCTCCATGTACTTTGAAATTCCCAGAAAAGAATTACTCCCTTCTTTAAAAATGATTACCAGTGTCGTGGAAATGCGGCAAACCTTGCCAATCCTTGGCAACGTATTAGTACAAGTGGAAAATGCCGCCCTGAAATTGACGGCGACTGATGCAGAAGTCGAAATTGCCTGCACTTTACCCTTGGAAGGTAGTTTAGACAGCAGTAATGATGGGGAAACCACTATTCCTGCCCGTAAATTATTTGATATTTGCCGCTCTTTATCAGATAACGCGCCGATTCAAATCAATAATGCTGAAGAACGTGCTGTAGTGCGTTCTGGAAAAAGCCGTTTTACCTTATCCTGCTTGCCCGCCAGCGATTTTCCTTCACGCCAAGCGATTGAAGGGGTTTATCGTTTCAAATTCTCACAACGCACTTTGAAAGAATTATTCGCCCGCACCCAGTTTGCGATGGCGCAGCAAGATGTGCGTTATTATTTGAACGGGATTTGTTTAGATTTGAACAATGGGCGTTTGTCCGTGGTCGCAACCGACGGACACCGTTTAGCGATGGGCAGTGAGCCTTTTGATTTAGACGGACACGAGCCGATTCAAGTCATCATCCCGCGCAAAGCTGTTACCGAATTAACGCGCATGTTAGATGGTGCAGACAGTGAAGTCGAAATCGCCTTAGACGAACACCATATTCAAGTCACACTTTCGCAAAGTCTCAGCCTCAGCAGTAAATTGATTGATGGGCGTTTCCCTGATTATTTAAGTGTGATTCCGCATCGCACTGAACGCACTGCGGTGATTGTTGCGGATGCGTTGAAACAAGCTTTGTCGCGGGTTGCGATTTTGTCGAATGAAAAATATAAGGGTGTGCGTTTAAGCTTGTCGAATAATTTGTTGAAAGTGACGGCGCGTAACCCCGAACAAGAAGAAGCGGAAGAAGAATTAGAAATTGTTTATGAAGGCGAAGAGTTTGAAATTGGCTTTAACGTCAATTATTTGCTGGATGTGTTGAGTGTTATCAATGCCAAAGAAGTGGATTTACGCTTCAATGACCCCAACAGTAGTTGTTTGATCACCCCGCATGATGTGGAAAGCGTGCAATACGTGATTATGCCGATGCGTCTTTAGGCAAATTGAAAACCCTCACTGCGCCCCCAACCTCCTAAAGGGGACTAAACAGTAAAACCAGCCCCTAAATCCCCTAAAGGGGACTTTAAAGATAAAAATATTTATGTTTAATCTTTAGCCTCCTGTAGGGGGTTGGGGGCTTCAGTAACTATCCCTCCCGCCCATAAACCGAATTCATCCTCCATGTCTTTTGATAAACTGCTTGAAGAATTACGCAATAACACCCGCTTGCGCCTTGGCATTTGGTTGATTTTGGCAATTGTGTTGGGTTATGGTTTGTTGGTAATGGATGATTACCGCAAGCAATTGGCAACGGAACACCAAACTTTAGCCGAACGTCTGGACAAGTTAGAAACCTTGGTTAAGCAAACCGTTTGGACAGAGCGTGTCACCGCAGCCCATGCTTTGCAAGTGCAAGTTGAAAGCAAATTATGGGTAGCAAATAGCAAGGGTTTGGCACAAGCCAATGTGCAAGCGTGGCTAGATAATCAATTGAAAGTTTTGAAAGTTGCCGAGCCACGTTTAAAAGTAGAAGCGGCGGTGGAAAACAGTCAGCACCGCAATTTGTGGCAAGTCAGTGGGCAAATTGACGGCATTTTCACCCCCGCCAGTATGGAACAGTTTTTATTAAACATTGCCACCCATCCGCAATGGATTCTGGTGGAACGTTTAGAAATTCGACAAGGGCAACCATCACGTTTTACGATGGTAGTTACTGCCTATTTTCAAGCCCCAAAGCAGGCTTCCAGCACCTAAATTTCCGAATGGCACAATGATTGATCTGTCTCCTCTTCAAGTCATATGGAGAAACATATCATGTTCAATAGCACTATATTGGAGATGGGTTTGGTTGGGCTTGGATTTGGGATGTTAATCCTGTTATACCAAGTGCGTTTACATGTAAGAGTTATGCAGTTGAAATGCTAAATCTTTTGTTTACAATGAGTTAAGATTATGCGCCGCACAATCATGCTTCTAGTAAAATCAAATAGTGACTGATTCAAATGCGTAACTCCTGTTTAACTCAGCTGCTACATATTTTTATATGCGCTTGCCCTATTTTATGAATACATGATTCAAATCAATCGTTAATATTTTGCTATAATGGGCGATCATGTTTAGTAGGTTTTAAAATTTACGTAATTCAAAGTAATTATCTTTTGTATTCAAGCAGTTAAATTCTTAGTGCAGAATTGCATAGAAAATCCACTGATGAATCTGTAAATTGCGTAATTTAAGCAAAGCCATCGCTTAATTTTAGACTCTTGAATGGGTCGCCACTTGATAGAAGGATACACTTTTGGCTGTTTCAAAACGACTGAGTCTCGCATTGTTGTGTAGCAGCGTCGTGGTTGCCTGTGCCCCTCCCCCTGCAAAAAAACCGCCCACAAGTGCCTCAGAAATGGCATTGGATGAATTGCAAAATCACAGATCAACTGCTTCTCCTGTAGCTAACACCACAGTTCCTAAAATGCCCACTGTCAAACCCCGATCCTTGCCGCTCAAACAAGTGAATCGAGTGGGAAGCTTACCGAATATGGGCGCATCAGCAGAAAAAATGCCTGCTGAGTTTAGCGTCAAAAGCGATACCCCGTTAGAACTCAACTTTGAGCAAGTAGACCTGCGCCAATTGATTGAAACCATTGCCGACGCGCTAGGTTTAAGTGTGGTGATTGATCCCGCGATTGCCGACAAGGTGACTTTGCGCACCCCGCCTGATAAGCCTTTGAAACGTGAAGACCTCTGGCCTTTATTGCAGCTGCTGTTGACCGATACGGGCGTTTCGATGGAAAAGAAAGGCGCGGTTTATCATTTCAAAAAGAGTGGCCCGTCGCTACCCTCCAATATCGGCATGTCTGGCTCATTGAAAACCTTAAATACGGCTGAGGTAATGCAAATTAC
Source organism: Pseudomonadota bacterium (assembly GCA_039799345.1). Lineage (GTDB taxonomy): Bacteria > Pseudomonadota > Gammaproteobacteria > Beggiatoales > Beggiatoaceae > JAQTYU01. Next base: position 5,007 of record JBDLSS010000270.1, on the reverse strand, counting down.
CCCCCTGCGTTATATTTCAGTCGAAGCCGCGTTGACCGTATTAAAGCCTTTAATCGAGCCACAAGGGCGCATTTTAAGCCTCTCGAATTTGAATTTAATCGGGGTGATTGCAACGCCTGACCGCATCAACCGCGTTAACAAATTGTTGTCAGTGATGGATTCTGATCCGTTCCTGCACCGTGGTATGCGTTTGTACCGTCTCGCCAACAGCAAAGCCGCAGAAGTACAAGTGGAATTGGATAAAATTCTGAAAGGGGTGGCAGGCGCAACGCCCGCTTTCCAATTCATTGCTTTGGAACGAATTAATGCGATTCTCGCCATCGCGCCGCCCAATGGTAGCTTTAATGAAGTGACCACATGGATTGAAGTGTTAGATGAGCGCAGTGAAGAAGGCGGCGAACAAGTCTTTATTTACCAAGTGAAAAATTTGGAAGCGAAGAAATTAGCCACCACTTTGACCGATGTTTTTAAAATTGAAGACAAGAAAGCAGCGGAAGAAAAAGAACGGCGTTTGAAAAATCAGCAACAAACTGCACAAATCCCTTCCGCAGACCCCAATCAACCCCCGATTACTGTCCCTGTTCCTGGAAAAATACCTGGCATGGGTGAAGAAGGCGGCGCGGTTTCTGCGGATTTGAAAGTGAATATCGTGGCGGATGAAGCGACAAATAGCTTGATTATTCGCGCCAAACCCCGCGACTATCGCCAATTATTGGGCACGATTCACGGTTTAGATCAAGTGCCAAAAGAAGTGATGATTAACGTAGTGATTGCTGAAGTGAGTTTAGACAAGAGCAATCAATTCGGGATTAACTGGCGGGCTTTCTTTGGCGCAAGTAATAATGGTAGTTTCGTGGGTACAAACTTTGCCATTCCAGGGACGGGCTTACTTTCTCCTGGTAGCACCACCACGACTAGCACGAGCACAGGTTCAAGCATTCCTGGCGCAACGACTACCACCACGGGCACATCAGCCGCAAGTGTGGGAACTTTGTCAGGTTTTGTAGTTAATCAAGTATCAGGACGCTTGACCAGTATTCTAAACACCATTGCCACTGAAAATGAGGTGAGCTTATTATCACGTCCTTCAATTTTAGTGCGTAATAATGAGGAAGCTACGATCAACGTCGGTACGAATGAACCGATGATTACGCAGTTGAACTCGTCAACCCTGACCACGCAATTATCCAGTAGCGTGCAATATAAAGACACGGGTATTACCTTGAAAGTGACCCCGCGTATTAATGACGAAGGCATCGTAAATCTTAAGATTTACCAAGAAGTTTCAGCTTTAGGTGGTGTACGAACTACGCAACAATTGCAATCTTTTACTCAACGTAAAGTGCAAACAGCTGTGGTGGTCAAAGATGGTGATGCTATCGTGATTGGTGGCTTGATTGAAAGTCGTGGCAAGGATAACGTGCAAGGTCTTCCCGGTTTGAAAGACATTCCTATTATAGGGAAAACCTTGTTTGGCAGCACAGATCAAAGTAATTCACGCACAGAGCTTGTGTTAATTATGGTTCCTGAAATCATCAATCCCAAAGCCGATAATAGCGGTGTGTTAAATCGCTTTAAGCGTCGGATGAGCGCGATTTCCGCCTTATTGAACGGTCAGGATATTATGGTTAATAATTATACCGAGCAAAATGAAGAGTCTCAAAAACCTTCACCTGTGCCTAATTTACGCCAGCCTGAAGTGGTTGTGCCACGTGAAGAAACCGCTGTTGAACCTGTAAGTGAACCGTCGTAATTAAACTACTTTCAAAGTTTGAACCGCGATTTATTTCACTGAATCGTGGTTCAATTTCTCTCTTCAAATTCCAGAAAAATTTCAAACTATGCGTGTAATCACTTGTAATGTGAATGGTATTCGTGCTGCGGCAAAGAAAGGCTTTTTTACTTGGCTAGAGCAGCAACAGCCTGATGTGGTGTGTTTGCAAGAAACCAAGGCGCAGCCTGAACAACTCAGCGACGCGCTGTTTCATCCTACTGGCTATCATTGCTATTATCACAGTGCGCAAAAGCGCGGTTATAGCGGCGTTGCCGTGTATACCCGTCAACAACCTGATGAAATCATTGAAGGCATTGGCTGGGAAGAAATCGACCAAGAAGGGCGGTATTTGGAAGTGCGCTTGGGCGATTTGCATCTGGTTTCTTTATATATGCACTCGGGCAGTTCTAGCCCTGATCGGCAGATTAAAAAATTTGAATTTATGGATAAGTTTTTGCCGTATTTGCAGCAACGTTTACAAGACACGCCAAAGTTAATTATCAGCGGTGACTGGAATATTGCCCACCGCCCTATTGATTTAAAAAATTGGCGCACCAATCAAAAATTTTCAGGTTTTTTGCCTGAAGAACGTGCTTGGATGGAAAAGCTTTTTGGTGAAGTCGGCTTTGTAGATGCGTTTCGGGTGTTAAATCAATTGGAAGGCGAATATTCGTGGTGGTCAAATCGGGGACAGGCATGGGCGAAGAATGTCGGTTGGCGCATTGATTATCAAGTGATTTCGCCTGTATTGCGGGATTTAGTGGAGCGGGTTGAAATTTACCGAGCAGAACGTTTTTCAGATCACGCACCCGTAATTGTGGATTATGCGAGTCTCAGTTCAAAGTAAGCCTGTCGTTTTGGATTTTAAAAAGGTCACTGAATTCCCAACCGTTGGAAGTTTCAATTTCCCACATTCACTACTTTGCAGACGGGTGATATAGTATTTAGATTTTAGAAATAGACTGAAATTATATTCAGAACTATATGATTTAAAAATCAAATTTATTTTTATCAGTCTATCTTTAGCATTTAAATACTATAGTAATGTGGGAGTGTGAAAATACGATAAAAACTTTCCTGTCGTAAATTCTGTTTAATTCAGATAATTTTAGGAGCAACTTTAAAATCTAACTCACCGCCTCAAAAATCCCCGCCGCCCCCATTCCCGTTCCAATGCACATCGTCACCATGCCATAACGTTGGTGATGACGACGCAAACTGTGCACTAAAGTTGTGGTACGAATCGCGCCCGTTGCTCCCAAAGGATGCCCCAAAGCAATTGCGCCGCCTTGTAAATTTACTCGTGCAGGATCAAGCTGTAATTGGCGCATCACCGCCAAACTTTGTGCAGCAAACGCTTCATTGAGTTCAATATTTTCAATATCTGCCAATTTTAAACCCGTTTGTTGCAACACTTTGGGAATTGCGGCAACAGGCGCGATGCCCATGATTTCAGGTGCAACCCCCACAACGCTATAGCCCACAAACCGCGCCAAAGGTGTGATATTTAAACGTTGAACCATCTGTTCACTCATTAATAAAATCGCACTTGCGCCGTCACTCATTTGCGAACTATTGCCCGCAGTGACGCTGCCCCGCGCTGCGAAACTGGGTTTTAATTTAGCTAAGTTAGTCAATTGAGTTTTAGGGCGCACGCCTTCATCTTGCGAAAGCACGCGCTCGCAATGCATTAAGCTTTCTCCATTGGGCGCGGGCATGGCTTCATGTGCGGTATAAGGTAGAATTTCTGCGCGGAATGCCTGCTGCGCCGCCGCCGCTTTTTGATGACTTTCACAAGCAAAAACATCCTGATCTTCGCGCGAAATCTGCCAGCGTTGCGCCACCACTTCCGCAGTCATGCCCATACCGTAAGCAATAGCTAAGGCATTATTTTGGGAAAAAATTTCAGGATTAAACGCAGGATGATAACCGCCCATCGGGATGAAACTCATGCTTTCCACACCCGCGCCAATCATGACATCCGCCTCGCCCAAACGAATACGGTTGGCAGCAATCGCGATAGCTTCTAAACCCGAGGCGCAAAACCGATTCACCGTCATCCCTGCAACGTTGGCGGGCAAACCCGCTAATAACAATGCCATGCGGGCGATATTGAGACCTTGTTCTGCTTCGGGCATGGCGCAACCAACGATGACATCATCAATTTGCGTGGGGTCAAGTGTGGGACATTGGGCGAGCATCCCTTTGAGAATATGAGCTAATAAATCATCGGGGCGGGTGTGACACAATATGCCGCGCGGGGCTTTGCCGACGGGGCTGCGGGTGGCGGCAACAATATAGGCGGTTTGCATGAAGAGTCTCCAAGCGTGCGCAAGGGAAACAAGGATGTTTCTAAAGCATAGTACAAATTAGGGGAAATTTTAGAATCCGCGCTTGTAGTTTTTGACTTTAAATCAGAGTTTTCTATTTTTAAACGGTTGTCTTCTCTTAAAAAATAACTATCTAACTGTATCGAAAAGATTTAAGGCAATAAAAAAACCGAGGTTCATTTACAAACTTAAGTTTTTTTATTTAAATTGTTATTGATTTCTCTTTTGGTAATTTACGTTATCTGTTATAGCCGACATCAGGATTTTTAGCATTGAGTGATTTTATGAATTGATGTTCAATTTTGAGAATATCACCCACAGTGACATTTTCTTGAGAGTAAAGCATTTCTTTTTTTAGAACAAAGGCTTCACCATTAGTTAAATATTCACCTAAATCTTGAAGCATGTCCGCTTTACCTTTTATGGGTGTCCCAAAATATTTGAAGTAATCAAAACGCGCATTCATTGCAGTATCACTGCCCACATAAATCTTGCCGTTTGGAAATATGACCTTGAAGACGCATCCCCAAGGAATTACAGTGTTTTTAGTTAGGCGCATTATCAAAAACTATGATCAATCGTTAGGTTAAGCATCAACTTACAAAAAACTGCTGAGCCGCCACAAATTGCAGCAGCTCAGCACTAGTTAATTACAACAACAAACGTCTCACATCAGACAAAATAAAACCTAAATAATTGGTGAAACGTGCTGCCGCCGCCCCATCAATTACGCGATGGTCATAGGACAAAGACAAAGGCAGAATCAAGCGTGGCACAAATTGCCCATCTTGATAAACAGGCTTCATGCTGGATTTTGACACCCCTAAAATTGCCACTTCAGGCGCGTTCACAATCGGCGTGAATGCCGTGCCCCCAATCCCGCCCAAGCTCGAAATCGTAAAT
>JBDLSS010000269.1:0-6796 GCA_039799345.1 Pseudomonadota bacterium | reverse complement strand
AAAGTTACTTCTTGAATAAGAAACCGCTACCTGCGGAAAGTTGGGATAGCCTGTGGCAAGAGGTTCATGACATGGGATTTATGGTGGCGGGGGCGACTAACGGCGCAATCCTTAAAGACTTGCATCTTGCAGTGTCAAAAGCGATTACACAAGGCACTACTTTAGAGCAGTTCAGAAAAGATTTTGATGAAACGGTTGCTAAAAACGGCTGGGAATATAACGGTTCTCGCAACTGGCGCACGCAAGTTATTTACGATACCAATGTAAGGCAGGCTTATAACGCGGGTCGCGAAGCCCAAATGGCAGACCCCGAATTACGCAAAATGCGCCCTTATGGTTTGTACAAACATGGCGATTCTGCCGTACCTAGACCTGAACATCTTGCATGGAATGGTAAAGTTGTGCCTTTGGACGACCCGTGGTGGAATACGCATTCACCTATGAACGGCTGGGGATGTTCTTGTAAAAAATTCATGCTCAATAAAAGTGATGTCGAAAAACGTGGCTTACAAATCACGCAAGGTTCTGATATGCCATTCAGTGGCACTTATACCTATACCGATAAGCTGGGCAATAAATCAGAAGTTCCTGTGGGCATAGACCCCGGGTTTTCTTACCGTCCCGGTGGTTACAATCAAGTTCGCAGATATTACGATTCGCTGCAAAATCAGATTCAAAATTACCCTAGCCATATACGCACAGCGATGAAAAATAACTTTGAAGTTATGAGTTCACCCAATTTAGCCACGCGCTTTCCTGTGAATAAATTAGAAGACTTAACCCCACTGCTACAAGATTTTGCCAAACTTTACCCTAGTTATCTACCAAAGGGCGTAATGGGCGTAGTGGAAACCAAAATGCCAGAGCCGTTTTTCAACTTCAATGATGGGAGATTTTTTGTTTCTGGTGTGACAGAGGCGGGCATTAACCCCAAAGAAGCATTGTTGGATGCACTTAAGGCAATTCGGACGGGCGAAAAACTTGAATTAGTGCACGAGCAGGTTGTTGCGGGGTTTTGGCATGAGGTCGTTCATCAGCAGCAAACTTACTGGCTTCAAATTAGTCAACTACCCCTTGATCATATCAAGCGCGAAGTTGCAGAACTGACCACAGAGTTTTTAGCCCGCCACACCTATCCCCGCTTTCTGCGTGCTTTAGGTGATGTGAAGCCGCTTTATCAACCTGAAATCATCAAGGATAGTATCGGTTATCAAGTTTCTATTTCACGCTTCAATGCTCTGCTCAATAAATTAACGGTTGAACCTAAAAGCATTGTTGCGTTAATGGAGCAGGTTAATGTGAATGAAATGAACGATATTGTGGAAAATGTTGCACAGGTTTTGGCAAAGCGTAGTGGGAAGTCATGGCAGGACATTCAAAAGGTTCTCATGGAAATAAGAAAAGAACAAAATTTTAAAGCTCAATTGGCTGCGCTCTAAGCTGTCTAAATCTTTTTTGTTCCGTTAAAGGTAGTTGATTAAAAAAATAATCTGAAGCCCTACGCATATCTTTAATAGTTTCAGGCGGCTTACACATATCATATACAGTTTTAGTGCCATTCCAAAACCACCTGTTATATAAAAATGAGCAAATATCTATCCAGCGAGATTGTTCATTATTCGTTTTAAGGTATTCATCATGGGCGACATTTCTTAAACCCGCCCCTTCTAACTCATCAGGCGTAGGCGGCGGTTCAAGTTCAAAAATCGACATCAATTTAATATAGTCTTCATAGGTTTGGGAGGTAGTCATGTCTGGATCATCCATAGATGTCATTATTGACGATAAAGCCGTCAGTGATTATCTGAAAAAACTAGAGGAAAAGATAGGGAATTTACATGTTTCTTTGGCAGATATTGGCGAGAGTTTATTGCTCTCGCACGAAGACCGCTGGGACAAACAAGTTTCACCTGACGGGCAAGCGTGGCTGCCACTATCAGCACTCACACAAGAATTAAAACCAAAAAACAAAGATAAAATTCTTGTGCTCAATGGTTATTTGAAAAACCTACAATATCAGGTTACTGATAAAAAATTAACTCTTGGCACAGACAAAGAATATGCAGCCATACATCAATTTGGGGGGACGATTGAACCCAAGAAAGGCACGTCGTTAAAAATTTCTGGTAAAGGAAAAAACGTTTTCGTGAAATCAGTCACTATTCCAGCCCGCCCTTTTTTGGGAATTAGTCATGATGATGAAGATAATATAATTGGGATTCTTAAGCAGTATTTCACTGACTAAACGGCTGTGCACAATACTTGCGGTGTGGTTTTTTTCACACACTGATATTCTCGACAGCAAAATAAAAACTAGATATTATGGGCGTGCCGTTATGGCATTTCATCAGCCTTTCGGGGCTGGTATGGATTGAAAAAAAGAAAGAAAGAAACACGCGCATAAAAATGTAGTGCCCCCGCAAAAGCAGAAACCACCGCAAGGGTGGTTTCGAGCACTCAAAAATTGAAAACTTTTTGCATTTTTCATCCCACCATATCCTACATAATCCTAACTTATCCCAAATCAATACTACTGATTATCTCAAGAGGTCTTAAATAATATAAGTTATTGTCGAACTCAGGTTGTTTTAATATCACTATCTCTATTAGTACTACCTTTCTGTAAATCTATTTTAAAAAATCTCTCCGCACTTTTTTAGGACTACGACACATTGTAAGTTTTATAACAAAGTTCTACACACGTAAGTTTAATAACAGGAAAATAACTCAGGAATATACATTTAAATCCTTTTAAATCAATCAAGTAAAATTCAAAAAATTGCATGGCACGCCGCTTGCTAAATATAGATTTAACTTAGCCCATACCCGTCTGTTTAGGAGCAAATACCCATGATTACGCTGACCGAAAATGCTGTTAAAGCTGTTACCCGTTTCGTGAAAGGCAATGATACCCCCGTCGCAGGTTTGCGCGTCATGATTACGGGCGGAGGTTGCTCAGGTTTCCAATACGGCTTACGTTTGGAAGAAAAAGCTGGTGATGATGACACCATCGTAGAATGCGGCACGGTCAAAATCCTTATCGATCCCATCAGCGTGCCCTTGCTCAGTGGGATTACCATTGACTTCGTAGAAAGCGTTGAAGGTTCAGGTTTCAAGTTTGAAAATCCTAATGCAACCTCAAGCTGCGCTTGTGGCAGTTCTTTCTCTGCACACTAATTAAAACAGTTCACACGACTACTACGGAGAATGCACCATGTGGGATTATACGGATACCGTTAAAGATCACTTTTTTAACCCCAGAAATGCTGGCGCAGTGTCAGAAGCGAATGCTACGGGCGAAGTCGGTTCAATTAGCTGCGGCGACGCTTTGCGTTTAACCCTGAAAGTTGATCCTGACACCCAAAAAATTACCGATGCAGGCTTTCAAACCTTTGGTTGCGGTTCCGCCATTGCGTCCTCTTCTGCGTTGACTGAAATCATCAAAGGCAAAACCTTAGATGAAGCGTTACAAGTAACGAACCAAGATATTGCAGATTTTTTAGGCGGTTTACCTCCTGAAAAAATGCACTGCTCCGTAATGGGGCGTGAAGCTTTACAAGCCGCGATTGCAAATTTCCGTGGCGAAGTTTGGCAAGATGATCACGAAGAAGGCGCATTAGTGTGCAAATGCTTCGCGATTGATGCCGTATTAATTGAAAAAACCGTGCGCGAAAATAATTTAAGCACGGTGCAAGATGTTACCAATTACACCAAAGCGGGCGGTGGTTGCTCTTCTTGCCACGAAGGCATTGAAGACATCATCACCAAAGTGTTGGCTGAACGTGGTCAAACTATGGATCATCAACAACCCGTGCCTGCTGTCACCCCAGCCAAGCCTTATGCAATGACCAATGTGCAACGGATGCGCCGCGTTGAACGCGTGATTGAATCAATCCGTCCACAATTGCAACGTGATCATGGCGATATTGAATTAGTTGATATTGAAGGCAATACGGTTTATGTGAATATGATTGGCGCGTGTTCTGGTTGCCAATTAGAAGCTCAAACCCTCGGCGGCATTCAACAACGTATCGTTGAAGATTTAGGCGAATTCATGAAAGTCGTGCCTGCAAAACTGCGTGAACAACTGGTGCAAATCGGGGGCTAAGATGGCTGATATTTATTTAGACAACAATGCAACCACGATGGTTGCACCTGAAGTTGTGCAAGAAATGCTGCCATTTTTCACTGAACAATTTGGCAATCCTTCTTCCATGCACAGCTTTGGCGACAAAGTTGGTCGGGCAATGAAACAAGCCCGTATTCAAGTGCAAAAATTGCTCGGGGCTGAACATGATTCTGAAATCGTGTTTACTTCTTGTGGAACGGAATCTGATTCCACCGCAATTTTATCCGCGCTGAAGGCTTATCCTGACCGCGATGAAATTATTATTACCGCTGTTGAACATCCTGCCATTTTGACTTTGTGCGATTATCTTGAAAAGAATGAAGATTATGTCGTGCACAAGTTACGTGTGGATAAACAAGGGCGTTTAGATTTAGATGAATATCAAGATTTGCTCTGCAACAAAACCGCGATTGTGTCGGTGATGTGGGCAAATAATGAAACGGGTACTTTGTTCCCCGTGGAAACCATGGCAGAAATGGCTCATGCGAAAGGCGTGTTATTTCACACTGACGCTGTGCAAGCCGTGGGTAAAATTCCTTTGGATTTGAAGAGCACCAAGATTGACATGTTGTCGGTCTCTGGGCACAAATTGCACGCACCGAAAGGCGTTGGGGTGTTATACCTGCGTCGTGGCACGCGCTTTAGACCTTTATTGCGTGGTGGTCATCAAGAACGTGGTCGTCGTGCGGGCACAGAAAACAGTGCTTCGATTGTTGCCTTGGGCAAAGCAGCTGAAATGGCGTTGGAACATTTGCAGTTTGAAAATACGCAAGTGAAGGCAATGCGTGACCGTTTAGAACAAGGTTTGTTGGCTGCGATTCCAAATGCCTTTGTGACCGGTGATCCAACCAATCGTTTGCCGAATACCTGCAATATTGCGTTTGAATATATTGAAGGCGAAGCTATTTTATTGATGTTGAATAAGATGGGGATTGCGGCTTCTAGTGGTTCTGCTTGTACTTCGGGTTCTTTAGAGCCTTCTCATGTGATGATGGCGATGGGAATTCCTTACACCGCAGCGCATGGCACGATTCGTTTCTCGTTCTCGCGCTATAACAAGCCTGAAGAAGTGGATCAAGTGATTGCGGTTGTGCCTAAGATTATTGCGAACTTACGTAAGATGTCGCCCTACTGGGGTGAAAATGGTCCAGTCGCTGATCCTGATAAGGCATTCGCGCCGACTTATGCGTAAGTAATTTGTTTTCCTCTTAATGAAAAAAAACCTCCCGTCATGGGAGGTGCTTTTAATTAAGATTTGTTTTTAAAGCTTCAGTGATGTGGTAGTAGTACGTGTGTGGGAATTCGTTCCCGCTTTGGGTCGGCGATGGATCGCCGACCTGTTTTTTTATGTTCTCATCTTACTTAACAAGTAATTCACAAATGCCGAACATGTGACTAACATGAATCGCGCTTCTGTTAAAGTAATCTCAACTGACGTTTCTGTCAATGCGTGTCTAATGCCGCCTTGGTCAGAAGTGTATCCGTACAACTTGTTAAATGCTTCTTTCAAGACAGTAGGAATCTTGTGTGTAACTTCCATTTTTTTCAGTGCTTCTCCTAAAGTCGCTTTCTCATTTTTTGTAATAATTTTCGCTAAAGCTTCCACCGCAGAACAGGATTATCCGAATTAAGCAGGATGAAGGCATAATATTGAAAAAGGTTTTTTAATGCTGAAAATCCTTTAATCCTGTGAATTCTGATTCAGATAATCTTTGAAACTTTTTTAATAGACTGGATTGATTAAACTTTCTGCTATTTCTTATCCTGAACTTAGGTTAATTAGTGTTTCAACTGTGTAACTCTTAGGTAAGTGTGGAAACGCTGGGTATTATCAAAGAAATTAGCGAATATGCTTTATAGCAGTTAGAAAACGAGATGACTGGAGACTCTCTTAAAAATTCTAAGAAAAAGTAAAACCGCCGAGCTGTGGGGGGACAAACTCGACGGTTTTTAAAATCGATTATCGGGAACAAAAAGTTTTAAGGGATCAAATGGCTGAGTTGTGCCAGTTGCACTTTTGCCGCATTCACCAATGGCTTATCATAAATAAACACCACACTAGATAAAGTCACCACCACAGACAAAGCCAATGCAGAAATACTAATTCCTAAAAATAACGCTTTCATCTTCAAAACCCCTGAGTTCCCGAACTGTTGAAAATACTATAAGCCTGTTCTTTTATTCCGTAAAATTATTTTTTATCATTCTTATATTTCTTTTAGTTATATAAAATATCGAATATACTGAGAGCATTGTGATAAGCTCTTAAAATCAAGGTTTAAATTTACTTACCTTCCTAATCGAAACAGCCTATAATTCGCGAGATTTTATACCCATTATGATAGTCATCGCCGCCAAGAGGCAGGTGTGACCTTCAACTTAAACGCGATAGTGCGGGCGAATTCCTCATCAAGCCATTGTCCCGCAAATCACAGGCTATCTTTAACTTGCTGTAATATCATGGCACTACTGACGATTCTTCATTTTCCTGATCCCCGACTACGCACTGTTGCCAAACCTGTGGCGACGGTAGACAGTAGCATTAGCTCGATTGTCGATGACATGTTTGAAACCATGTACGCCGCCGCAGGCATTGGACTGGCTGCGACTCAAATCAATATTCATCAACGAATTATAGTGATTGACCTTGCCAAACAAGACGAGCCA
>JBDLSS010000268.1:0-2545 GCA_039799345.1 Pseudomonadota bacterium | reverse complement strand
TATTAACTATATGATTTAAAAAATAAAATTTATTTTTATATTAGTCTATTTTTAGTATTTAAATATCTATTTATTATTAATAACTGCTTATAAATCAATATATTATCAAATATTTCGAATTTATTAATTTTTTAAAATCAAATAGTTATGAATATTTTTTGGATAGCTACATCTAATAATACTAGCAATCTTTAAAGCAGTGTATTAAATTTAGCAAGGAGTTTGGAACAAAGCTTGCCACAGCATTTCTGAGTTTAATTCCCCCTCTATAAAAATAAAGCGGGAGTGATGTGCAAAACACCTAGTTAAACTTTGATTTCCAAAATTCTTACCAATTCGGATCATCTCAGAAGGATACATCGATGAAACTTAATAAATACAAAACCATCACCGTTGCACTGATGTTAGCAGGACTGACATGGACCTCAGCTTATGCTGATGTTAAACCTGCCGAAGCTACTAAACCCGCAGAAACTAAGCCTGCTGATGCGAAACCCGCTGAAGCTGCTAAGCCCGCAGAAACCAAGCCTGCCGAAGCTACCAAACCCGCAGAAACTAAGCCTGCTGATGCGAAACCTGCCGAAGCTGCTAAGCCCACAGAAACTAAGCCTGCTGACGCGAAACCTGTTGAAGCTGCAAAACCTGTAGAAGAAGTCAAGAAAGGTAAAAAAGGTGCGGTTGAAGAAGGTCTGAAAGTTTGCAATAAAACCAGTATTGAATTATCCGCAGTCGTAGCTTACAGCACCGACGATGCCGACAAACAATGGACATCTCAAGGTTGGACGGACATAAAAGCGGGCGAATGTGAAATGGTGTTGAGTGAAAAGCTCACTAAGCATTATTACTACGTGTACGCCACCTCCGATAATGGTGATGTTTCTGTCGGTGGTGATGATGTGAATCACACTTTCTGTGTTGATATGGAAAGTGATGATAACTTCAAGATCGATGGCAACAAGTGTGCAGCTAAAGATAAGAAGAAGTTCATCGAAGTGGAAGTTAAAGGGGCTTTACAAAGCTTTGATTTGAAATTGAAGTAAACTTTAAAAATTAACTGCGCCCCAAACTCATAAAATTGATAAGGGGTGCAGCTAAGATTTCTCACCCCGCCCCCTATTGCCAAAGCTGCAAATCTGCGAAAATCAAACCCAGTTATCCCTCTTACTACTGGAGTTTTCAGATGAGCCGTGAAATTATTCACACCGAAAATGCGCCGCAAGCCATTGGCACGTATTCCCAAGCCATTAAGGTCGACAAAACCGTTTATATTTCAGGACAAATTCCCCTCGTGCCCGCCACCATGATCATGAATGATGGCGATATGGCAGCCAATATTCACCAAGTATTCAAAAATTTAAGTGCTGTTGCCGAAGCGGCAGGCGGTTCATTAAATGACACCGTCAAACTCAATGTATTTTTAACCGATTTAGCCAATTTTGCCTTGGTCAATGAAATCATGGCGCAATATTTCCAAGCCCCGTATCCTGCGCGTGCAGCCGTTGGCGTTGCAGCATTGCCACGCGGTGCTCAGGTCGAAATGGATGCTGTGCTGGTGTTGCCGTAAATTATGAACGTCCCGATTACGAGTTTACGCGGGGTCGGGACATGGATTGCCGCGCAACTCAAAAATTTAGGCATTGAAACCGTGGCAGACATGCTGCTGCATTTGCCAACGCGCTACGAAGACCGCACGCAATTGCTGAGTTTGGGCGAATTACAAGCAGGCTCGCCCGCCTTGTTTTCAGGCACTTTGCAAAATGTCGAAATCAAAGCAGGCAAAAAATCCAGCTTGCTGTGTTTATTAAACGACGGTAGAGGCTCGATTATTCTGCGCTTTTTCCATTTTAACCCCGCACAAATCAAACAATTACAAGTTGGTAGCGTGTTGCATTGTTTTGGCGAAGTGCGCGATGGCTATTACGGTTTGGAATGCGTGCATCCTGAATATCACATTCTCAGCGAAACCAATCCCGCGCCCGAAATTGCCCAAAATTTAAGCCCGATTTATCCCACCACGGGCAAAGTTTCCCAAAAATTATTACGTAGTTTAGTGCAACAAACCCTTGATTTTCATCCCTTACCCGAAAAATTACCCGCATTTCTGTTGCAACAACAGCAATTAATGCCGTTAATGCAGGCGATAAATTTCTTACACCAACCACCCAAAAATACGCCACTGGCGGCTTTAGGCACGGGACAACATCCCGCACAACGCCGTTTAGCCTTTGAAGAATTACTCGCGCATCATTTGAGTTTACGCAGTTTGCGACATCGGGTGGAACTGGCTCAAGCCCCGATTTTAGCCAATTCTCAGCAGTTAATTCCGCAATTATTAAATAATTTAGCGTTTACGCTGACGGGCGCACAGCAACGAGTTTTTCAAGAAATTCAACAAGATTTACAGCTCACACGCCCGATGCAGCGTTTATTACAAGGCGATGTAGGTTCAGGGAAAACCATTGTTGCAGCCCTCAGTGCCCTGCAAGCGATTGAAGCGGGTTATCAAGTTGCGATTATGTCGCCCACCGAATTGCTCAGCGAACAG
>JBDLSS010000267.1:0-4805 GCA_039799345.1 Pseudomonadota bacterium | reverse complement strand
AATTTGGTGTTATATCGGCTTTTGGGCGGTATTTTTGGCAAGCTACAACAAGCTGAAAATTTATGTCTTGCTTTTGAACGAGCGTACCACGGGCTACAACAGGCGACGCAGGCTTTGCCTAAAAAACAGGTGTTGTATTTCATTTGGAAAGCTCCGTGGATGGGTATCTCCCACGAGACATATATTGCTGATATGTTGAACTTGGTGAATTGGGAGTTAGCATTTTCATCGGAAAATATGCGTTATCCCGTACTTAATTTAGAATCTGAACTTTTGGAAAAAACAGATTTATTTTTATTTAGCAGCGAGCCTTATCATTTTAAAACCAGCGATTTAATTGCATTTGAAAGCGATTTCAGTATTACGCCTCGTTCATGCCTGCAATTAGTTGATGGTGAAATGTTGTCGTGGTATGGCAGTCGTGCGATTCAGGGAATGCGATATTTACAAGAAATTGCACTTAAACTGCGTTAAATTACCCCTGAGTTCTGATTTTAGCGAGTGACTGTTCTCCCCTTCTTTCTTTTACATCTCATTATTTTTTAATACTTTTCTTGCTGTGCTCAGGTTTACATAAGATTATAGTCTCATCCCTGAGATTTCTGCGCTAACTTTTTCTGATGTGTTTACACGACATTTAATTATTGAATAATAATCATTATCATTTATACTACGAGTCTAATAAATGAGTAAATCGTAGGAAGTCGCTGTAATTGCTGTCATCACTGATGAGCAAGCAGTTGTGTTTCAGAGCTAACCAGTGAATTTAAGAGCTTATAGTGAGGGCATGAGATGAAATTACGCAAAACGCCTATTGCACTGATGATCAGTGCTATTTGTGGCATTACTTATGAGGCGGCTTGGGCTGCACCTGCGGATAACAATGCGGAACGTAAACCTGAACAAGATGTCACTTTGCCCACAGTCTTGGTCAAAGAACAACGCCAAGGGGTCGATACCCGTGACCGTGAAGAAAAGGGCTATCAAGGCGATAAAACCCGCATCGGCAAAACCCCGCAATTAACCAAAGATATTCCCCAATCGACCACGATTGTTTCTGAGCAATTAATTCGGGAACGTAACGCGGATACATTCAAAGAAGCCTTACGCAATGTCGCAGGTTTAACTTTTAACGCAGGTGAAGGTGGACGCATTGGCGATAACATCACTTTGCGCGGTTATTCTGCGGTCGGGGATTTATTTTTAGACGGGGTGCGCGATATTGCCCAATACAACCGCGAAACTTTCAACTTAGAGCAAATTGATATTTTACGCGGCTCTGCTTCAATGCTGTTCGGGCGCGGTTCGACAGGTGGGATTATCAATCAAGTCAGCAAAACCGCCAAAGCGGTGGATCGTAATGAAGTCGGATTTACCGTGGGGACGGATAATTACAAGCGTTTAACGGGCGATTTTAACCGCATGTTGACCGACAATTTAGCCATTCGTTTGAACGTGATGAAAACCGATACTGACAGTTTCCGCGATGGCGTAAGTCAATCACGCTGGGGTTTTGCGCCCACGTTGACTTGGGGCATGGGCACGCAAAATGAAATCACCCTGTCTTATTATCACACCAAAGATGACAACGTTCCCGATTATGGTGTGCCCTATTTCAATGGCAAGCCTTTAAATGTGCCAATTAATCGTTTTTATGGGATGTCGCAAACCGATTATGAACGCTCTGAAACCCAAATCGGCACCGCACAATATACCCATCGTTTTGACGAAACCAGCAATTTAAAAACCTTAATTCGTAAGGCGCACTATGAACGCGATTTACGCGCCGTCGCCCCACGTTTAGGGACAATTGATGCGACTAATACTTGTCGAACAGGCGTGCCCACCAGCATTAATGACGACACGGTCATCTGTCGGCAACGCCAAGCACGTGGCGGTGAAGAAGATACTTTAACCGCGCAAGTCGATTTCAATACGCAAGTGCATGTTGCGGGTATGAAACATGAACTCTTAGTCGGCACAGAATACTTGGATGAAAAAGCCAATCGTTGGACGAATACCAGTTCAATTGCCAATCCCAGCACTTATGTCGGTTTGTCGAATGCAATTCCCATTTTGCCTGACAATTTCGACAGCTCTTTCAGCCGTACTGCGCCCAATTCCTACACGGGCATGACTTACAGTGCTTACGCGCAAGACAGCATTGAGTTTGTTAAAAACTGGAAATTATTGCTCGGGGCGCGTTATGACAGCATGAAAGCCGATTATACCCGACCCGCAGCGGGTGATTTATCGCGCCGTGATGGGGTGTGGAGTTCGCGGGCTGGCATCTTATATCAACCCAATAAATATCATACTTATTACGTGTCTTACGGCACATCCTTCAACCCTTCCGCTGAAGCCTATCAATTAGACGACCGCAGCACGAATACCCCGCCCGAGAAAAATCGCAATATTGAAATCGGGGCGAAATGGGAATTGTTAAATGGGGATTTATCAGTGCGCAGTGCGGCATTCCGTTCGGAGAAAAGCAACGAGCGTAATACCGATTTATCAATCCCAGACGTGTATTTGCTGACAGGCAAGCGTCACACCGACGGCGTGGAATTGGAAGCGGTGGGACGGATTAATGTGCGCTGGGAAATGTTTGCCAATGTCGCGGTGATGAAAGCCAATATCGATGAAGCGGCGGGCAGTTCCGCAGGCAATAAAGACAAAATTCCTGTGAATACCCCGAATCATACTTTCAGCCTGTGGACGACTTATAAACTCGGCAGTTGGTTGGATGGGAAATGGAAAATCGGGGGCGGTATCGAAGGCGTGGGCAGACGTTATGCCAATGCCGCGAATACGGTGGCTTTAGACAGTTATCAGCGCGTTGATGGAATGCTCGAATATCAAGCCAAATATTATTCGCTTAAACTCAATCTATTCAACTTGTTAGACAAGCAATATTACGAAGGGGTTTATACGGGGCACACCGTTCCCGGCACTCCTTTGGCGGCGCAATTGTCCATCACCAGCAAATTCTAAGGGCGCATTATGTTATTACACGTTCCACAGGTCTTAGACCCCTTAAGTTTGATGCGTTGCCGCGCCTTAGTCGAGCAAGCAGAGTGGGCTGACGGCAGCATCACCGCAGGCACGCAATCGGCGCGGGCAAAAAATAATCGGCAATTGCCCGAGGATTTGCCCGCCGCCCGAGAAGCGCGTCAATTAATCGTCAGCGGTTTGGCAAAAAGCGCGTTATTTATGACGGCTGCTTTGCCGAAAAAAACTTATCCGCCTTTGTTCAATCGTTACGATGGCGAAATGAACGCCTTCGGAAATCACGTTGATAACGCCATCCGCACTTCAAAATTTACTGGGGATTGGGTCCGCACCGATGTTTCTTGCACCTTATTTTTAACCGAGCCTGAAGAATATGACGGCGGCGATTTGGTGATTGAAGACACTTTCGGGGTGCAGCGGGTGAAATTGCCCGCAGGCGACATGGTGCTTTATCCCTCCAGTAGCGTGCATCGGGTAGAAGCCGTGACCCGTGGCAGTCGCATTGCCTCGTTTTTCTGGGTGGAAAGCATGGTGCGCAGCGATGAACGCCGTCGCCTGCTGTTTGAAATGGACATGGCAATTATGGAGTTGCGGGCGCAATCGCCAGACGCTGATGATGAAAACAGCCCTGTGGTGCGCTTAACCTCTTGTTATCACAACTTATTGCGCCAATGGGCAGATACTTAAGTGATGCACGTTTCACGCTTTTCCCAATTTAACTTATTTTTGCTGATTGCCTTGTTGCATCTTTCGGGTATGTGGGGGATTTGGCGCGCCCAAGCCGAGCTAACGCCGCCCGTCGCGCCGCCGCAACAGGTGATTACGGCAATGTTGATTGCGCCTGAGCCTAAGCCTGAACCGCCCGCTGCGCCCCAACCTGAACCTACGCCGCCGCCCGTGGCGCAAGTTGAGCCGCCGAAACCTGAGCCTGTAAAACCTGTGGTCAAACCGAAACCTGTGAAGCCAAAACCTGCGTTAAAGCCCACGCCTGAACGCGCCATCACAGAAAAAACGGTCAGACTCAACACCCCGCCACCTGAAGTTGAAGAAGTGGCTGAGGCAAAAGCTGCGCCTGTAAAACCTGCGCCCGCTTTGCCCCAAAAAACGGCGGTGAGTGCGGCAAAAACAGCACAATCCCATCCACAAACTGCGCCTGTGAAAACCACTGCGCCACAATTTAATGCGGCATATTTGAATAATCCCGCGCCTGAATATCCTTCCAGTGCACGGCGCATGGGGGAAACGGGACGGGTGATTTTACGGGTGCAAGTCACCGCCAGCGGTTTACCCAGCCAAGTGCTGATTCACAGCAGCAGCGGCGTGGATTCTTTGGACGAAGCGGCTTTGGAAGCGGTGCAACGCTGGAAATTTGTGCCTGCAAAACAGGGTGAAACCCCCGTCGCGGCTTGGGTCAATGTCCCAATTCAATTTACTTTAAACTAATTTAAAAACATGAGGATGTCATCATGGTAGAAAATCCCTATGGAATAGAACATTTTTGGCAACAAGGCGATGTAATTACCCATACTGTGGCGATTATTTTAATCAGCATGTCGGTGATTTCATGGTTTATTATTTTACTGAAAGCCTGGCAATTATTATGGTTGCGCCGCTGTGCCGAGGTTGCAGAAACCCGATTTTGGCACAGTAAGGATTTTGAAGAAGGCGTGGCTTTGTTAGGCGGGCATAAGTTGAATAATCCTTTTCGTTCTTTGGCGGAGTACAGAGTTAATTCCGCGATGCATCTCTAGCAAATCCGTGAAGACTTGCATGGCGCGTTAATCTTGTATGAG
>JBDLSS010000266.1:0-3448 GCA_039799345.1 Pseudomonadota bacterium | reverse complement strand
TTCCTTCAATAAATACTTCTAAGCCGAGTAAGCCAAAAAAAGCTAAAATAATCCAAGCGATATATAATTGTAAATACTTAAATAATAGTTGTTTATGATGGCTGCAAAACATTCCAAAAATGTAGATGGATAAAAAATGCACGAAAGATTGTAAGGGTGCAAGTAAGACTGTTAATAATGATGGACTCATGTCTCCAAAAGCTAAGCCGCGTTTACGTAATACTACTTGAGACAATAAAATAAGTCCCAGTAACACCCAGTAAAAATTAGGCTTTTTATCAAAATATGCAAACAGGGGAGAACACAAATAGAAAAGTGCAATCATGGGAATAAACCAGAAGGGACTGACATGCAACCCACTGAAATAATACAAAGGAATTTGCAGATAACTGGGATATTCTTTAAAAAGACCATCGTTTGCGAAAAACACAATTTTTACAATCGCAGGGATGGAAACTAGCAAGTAAGGTAAAATAACATATTGAAATTTTTTATTTAGATAATTTTTGTAGTGATAATTTTTAAGCAAATGTTGGAATAGAAAACCCGCAATAAATAAAAAATAGGCGGAAGAACCTTTAAAAAAGCTATAGACCACATCGTAAAGCAGGCTATTGGTGTCCCAATCAATTAACCAAAAGCTGTGAAATCCGACAATAAAAATAATCACCAAGCCACGTAAATTATTAATATAATTTAGAAACATAATTATTTCTCGATATTGAAAGACAAAGTCCGTGCTTGTCCTTGCCGCATAACTTGTAAAGTCAATTGGTTGGCGGTAGATAATTGTTGCACGATGCTAAAACCCTTGAGCGGTGAATCTAATTCTAGCCCATTGACTGAAATTAAAATATCGCCTGTTTGTAATTCAAATTGTGCCATCAAACTCGGGTCTTGCCCTGCAGACAGTTTGAAACCGATAAATTTACCATTTTCATGGGCGGGGTCTACACGTAATAATTTGCCCAAGGCTTCAGGATTAGTGGCTAATTGGCGTTGCAAATTGCCTAATAGACGTGCAGGCGGTTGTTTGTTGACGTTTGTGGGAGCATTTGCTTGATTTAACACGGGATTATTGCCTGCGCCGACCAGCCGCAAAGTTTCAAAGCGATCCCCGCGTTGCAAGATCACAAATTTAGGATGCACTTCGGACAAAATCGCACCGTTGCTGACCGCTTTGCCAATATGATACAAACCACTTTTATTTTCAGCCGTGCCAATCATTGCCAAGGATTTTTGTGGATCAGGATTGTGATAAATGCCCAATAATTTTAAGCTCAGTTTAGTGTCGGGCGGAATTTGGCTAGTACGGGCGGCAGGGTTATTGGCTGGTGATCCTTCTCCAAACAAACGCGCATCAAGCACAGGAGATAAATTCAAGGGGGTGAGTTCAGGTGGGTTTACGGCATTATTCACGCTGGACACTTTGGGCAAAACGGTGGGGGTATTATTAATCGGTTTATAGCTGTGTAATCCTACAAATACCGCATGATAGCCCAATAAGCCGCTCAATAGCAGATTAAGCAAGACAATCCAATATTTATTCCATAAAAAACGTTTCAGCAATCCATAAGGCATGATGATGTGCCTTTTCCTAAGTAGAAGGGGGAAAAACTTCCCCCTTGT
The DNA here is from genome assembly GCA_039799345.1 of Pseudomonadota bacterium. GTDB lineage: Bacteria > Pseudomonadota > Gammaproteobacteria > Beggiatoales > Beggiatoaceae > JAQTYU01. Next base: position 1,819 of record JBDLSS010000266.1, on the reverse strand, counting down.
GAAAACGGCTTATTTTGCGAAACGTTGTAGCACTAAAGTGGCATTAGTCCCACCAAAGCCGAAACTGTTCGACATCACCGTGTTCAAAACGGCATTGTCGACACGTTCCTGAACAATCGGCACGCCCACCGCAAAACTGTCTAATTCGGTGATATTTGCCGAAGCGGCGATGAAATTATTTTCCATCATTAATAAGCTATAAATGGCTTCATGCACACCTGCTGCGCCCAAAGCATGTCCCGACAATGATTTAGTCGAGCTGACGGGGGGTAATTTATCGCCAAAAGTTTGCTTAATCGCTTCCAATTCGCGCATATCACCCACAGGGGTACTGGTGCCGTGTGCGTTGATATAATCAATAGGAGCATTTACAGTGGCGAGGGCTTGTTGCATACAACGCACCGCGCCTTCCCCAGAAGGTTGCACCATGTCGTAACCATCAGAGGTTGCACCATAGCCCACGACTTCCGCATAAATTTTTGCACCCCGCGCTAAAGCATGCTCCAACTCTTCCAACACCACCATGCCGCCACCGCCAGAAATTACGAAACCGTCGCGGGTTGCATCATAAGGGCGTGAGGCAGTTTGAGGTGTGTCATTGTACTTTGAGGACAACGCGCCCATCGCATCAAATAACAGCGTCATGCTCCAGTGCAATTCTTCACCACCGCCTGCAAACATAATGTCTTGTTTGCCCATTTGAATTTGTTCCATACTGCTACCAATGCAATGCGCACTGGTGGCACAGGCGGAACTTAAAGAGTAGTTTATCCCTTTAATTTTTAGGGGCGTAGCTAAACAAGCGGAGGTGGTGTTTGCCATGGTACGTGGCACCATGTAAGGACCTACGCGACGTAAACCCTTAGTACGCAACAAATCTGTCGCAATCACTTGGTTTTCAGGTGAACCACCGCCAGAACCTGTAATCAAACCCGTTTTAGGATTTGACACCTCAGCTTCGGTTAAGCCTGCATCTGCAATCGCTTCTAGCATTGCCACATAATTAAATGCAGCCGCATCGCCCATAAAACGCTTTACTTTCTTGTCAATTAAGGCATCTAAATCTAAATGCAATGCACCGTGTACATGCGAACGAAAGCCTAAATCCGCATAACCTTGATAAAATTCGATGCCTGAACGTCCTTCACGTAAGGAGTTAAGGACTTCTTGCTTATTACTACCGAGACTAGAAACAATGCCCAATCCCGTGATGACAACCCGTCTCAATGTTTTATCCTCTTAAAAACCATCGGTGGAAGTAAATAATCCCACACGTAAATCTTTAGCGGTGTAAATCACCCGTCCATCGACTTCCATCTGGGCATCTGCAATTCCCATCACCAGCTTCCGCATAATCACTCTTTTTATGTCTATATAATAGGTGACTTTTTTACAGGCAGGTGTTACTTGTCCCGTAAATTTGACTTCACCAGCCCCCAAAGCCCGACCACGTCCAAGACCGCCCAACCATCCCAAATGAAAGCCGACCAATTGCCACATCGCATCCAAACCTAAACAGCCAGGCATGACGGGGTCTCCGGGGAAATGACAGGCGAAAAACCACAACTCAGGATGAATATCTAACTCTGCGATAATCTCACCTTTGCCTGCGCTGCCACCGTCTTCATTAATTTTAATAATACGATCGAACATTAACATAGGAGGCATGGGAAGCTGGGCATTACCTGCACCAAACATCTCGCCGCGTCCACAACTTAATAATTCTTCGTAAGTATAACTATTTTGAGTCTGCCTCATCATCTATGGATTCCGAAAGTGTGTTGGAGCGTAGGATTGCCGAATGGGATATTGTCGGGTT
>JBDLSS010000265.1:0-3878 GCA_039799345.1 Pseudomonadota bacterium | reverse complement strand
GCGGTTTAGCAGAAACTTTATTGCAACGTCTGCGTGAGAAATTCAGCGAAGGTGCATTACTTCATTACGGTCAAGGAAAATGGTATCCCGGCGAACCCTTGCCGCGTTGGATTATTAACTGCTTCTGGCGCAAGGACAACGTGCCGATTTGGAATGATGCCAGTTTAATTGCCGACGAAAAAGTCAAAACTAAATTCACCACTGCCGATGCTAAGCAGTTCATGGAGCAATTGACTCATCGTTTACAAGTGAATCCTGAACATATTCAGCCCGCATTGGAAGACGCGCTTTACTACATGTGGAAAGAAGGCAATGTGCCCGCCAATCTTGATCCACTCAAAGCAAATTTAAAAGATGGTCAAGAACGTTTGCGTTTGGCTAAATTGTTGGCGCGGGGTTTAGATGAGCCTTCAGGTTATGTGTTGCCTTTGCATTGGAATCATGACGCATGGCGCAGCACGCCGTGGGAATTTAGACGTGGCGCATTGTATTTAACGCCCGGTGATTCGCCTGTGGGCTTGCGTTTACCTTTGGAATCCATTCCTTGGGTCGCGCTGGAAAAACGGGAAATTAAGGTAGAACGTAATCCCTTTGATGAACATCCACCGTTGCAAGATTTTCATGGCGAAGTGGCGCAGCGTTACAGTGCTTGGGAAGCGCGTAAACCTGACCCACAATCGGTGCAAGAACAAATTTTAGCCGATGAAGACAATGTCGAAACTCGCACGGAAGAGTTTTATAGCGAAGTGTCCCACACGGCTTTATGTGTGGAAGCACGCGATGGGCACATGTATTTATTCTTGCCACCACTGACCCATTTAGAGCATTATTTAGACCTGATTGCCAGCATTGAAGCCACGGCAAAAGATTTAAAAATGCCTGTATTTGTTGAAGGTTACGAGCCACCGCGCGATCCGCGTTTGCAAAAACTTTCGGTCAGCCCTGACCCCGGCGTGATTGAAGTGAATATTCATCCCGCCAACAGCTGGAATGAGTTAGTCAGCAATACGGAAATTCTGTATGAACAAGCGCATTTATCACGTTTGGGTACGGAAAAATTCATGCTTGACGGGCGACACACGGGCACGGGCGGCGGCAATCACGTCACCTTAGGCGCGGCACAGGCGATTGACAGTCCCTTGTTGCGTCGCCCTGATGTGTTGCGTAGTTTAATTACCTATTGGCAACACCACCCCAGCTTATCTTATGTGTTTTCAGGGATGTTTATTGGCCCCACCAGCCAAGCCCCACGGGTTGATGAAGCACGTAATGAAAGCTTGTATGAATTAGAAATTGCGTTTCAAAGAATGCCTGCGGGCGAAGTCGCCGCGCCGTGGTTGGTGGATCGCTTATTGCGCAATTTGTTGGTCGATTTAACAGGCAATACCCACCGCGCCGAATTCTGCATTGATAAACTGTATTCTCCCGACAGCACCACAGGGCGTTTAGGTTTATTAGAACTGCGTGGTTTTGAAATGCCCCCGCATCCGCACATGAGCTTGATGCAAATGTTGCTGATTCGGACCTTGGTGATGCGGTTCTGGAAAAAGCCTTATAAGCATTCCTTGGTGCGTTGGGGCACGGAATTACACGACCGCTTTATGTTGCCGCATTATGCGCGTCAAGACATCAAAGAAATCGTGAAGGAATTGCAACAAGAAGGTTATCCCTTCCAATTGGATTGGTTCGATCCCTTCTTTGAATTCCGTTATCCCCATTATGGCTCAGTGCAAATTGGCGACATCAGCATTGATATTCACATGGCAATTGAACCGTGGCATGTATTGGGCGAAGAAGTGACGGGTTCAGGCACAGCGCGTTATGTCGATTCTTCAGTCGAACGCGTACAAGTCAAAGTGACTGGCATGACTGACAGCCGTCATGTGCTGGTGTGTAATGGGCGACGTGTGCCTTTACACGCAACAGGCGTACAAGGCGAATATGTCGCTGGGGTGCGTTATCGTGCTTGGCAACCGCCAACTGCGCTGCATCCCACGATTCCTGTGCATGTACCTTTGGTGTTTGATTTGGTAGATACTTGGAACGGACGCGCAATTGGGGGCTGTACTTATCATGTCGCCCATCCCGGCGGGCTGAGTTATAACGCTTTCCCGATTAATGCTTATGAAGCGGAATCGCGTCGGATTTCGCGCTTTGAAGCGATGGGTCACACCCCCCGCGCGATTCAATCGCCTGAATGGTTTAAGGGCTTGGCAGACTTCTATCCTCAAGGCAGTCGCCTTGGAGTGATGCAACCGCCACTCGAAGAAAAGAATGCAGATTATCCCTATACTTTAGATTTGCGTCGTAAGTAAGCGTTTAGCGGTTTCGCATTAAAAAGCAGGATTAGGTTTCACTAAGTGAGCCTAATTCTGCTTTTTTATTTGGTCTGTGTATTGACATAATCAGAATTTTGAGGATGAAAAAACTTAAAAGTTTTTTAAACGCGCTACTTTCTGTTAAAACCTAATTGATGACATGCCCTAACTACATTCACTGTAAATTTAGTCATTTTCAATGGCGTAAAAATCATGACAAGCGTTATAATAAATCATAATTTACTCTTTGATTTCGCCTTTGGAATTTTCCCATGCGCCTCTTAACTGCTCACAAAATTGTTCGCAAATACCCCAGTCATACCATGACTAAAACACCTAAAATAATGTCTCAGCCCTATGTTCGTTTTTTACAAAGTTGGATTTTACTGGCATTATTGTTCACTTTCTTGTTCAGTGTCAGTAATGTGATGGTGTATTGGATTACGCCTTATTTGCCGCTCACAACATCCAATGAGCAAAATGTACAAGTGAATCATACTCATACCAATTTTAATGCTGTCTTGATGCCGCAATACGCAAGCTGTATTCCCCTGAATGTGGAGTTATCACAAAATCTCGATAAGATATTGCCTCTGCTACAAATTTATATTAATGCATACCAAAAACCTGAGCAGATGTACCCCCTCTGTATTATTCCAAATAAAACTCAAACTGTGATTTAACGAATGGAAATTTATAAACAATTTGGTATTGAAGCTGCCCACCGTCTCCCCAATGTCCCTGAAGGACATAAATGCGCTAATCTGCACGGTCATTCATTTCAAGTAATTTTATATGACAAAGGAACTGTGGATGAACACACAGGCTGGGTTATGGATTTTGCAGACATTAAAGCGGCTTTTCAACCGCTGTATGTGCAATTAGACCACCACTATTTGAATGACATCCCTGGCTTGGAAAACCCCACTAGCGAGAACTTAGCGCGGTGGGTTTGGACGCATTTGAAGCCAAGCTTGCCGAGTTTGAGTAAAATTGTGGTTCAAGAAACCTGTACCAGTGGTTGTGTGTACACAGGCACTTAAACTGATTAACTTTTACATTTTGATTATAAGGATATTGCCTGATGAAAACCTTGCAAATTAATTTGCCTGACGTGGTGGTTGCACGTTTTGAAAAATTCGCACTTCAACAAGGTTCAGATTATGTTAGCGTCAACAGCACTGAAGTGAGTGGACAAGACGCACTATTTACTGATTTGTTAATTTTGGGTTTAGATGAGTTAGATGCTGGAGAAGCTGAATTTCCAGATGATGTAGAAGATAATTAATCCATTATTTTTGGTGGATTATCCGAATAAAAAGGCGTGTGAGCTTTGACATCACACGCCTTTTTTACAATTTTAGGCGTTACGCAGTGGAAACACTAAATCTTTTATTTATACTAGGTGTATCATCAATTAAGTTTTGGTAGTGCTCAAGTTATAATGATTGTCTGAATCAGGATTTACAGGATTAAAGGATTTTCAGAATTAAAGAATAAAATTTAATGTTGTTAATATCAGAGGATAATCCTGTCAATCCTGATTCAGACAATAAGCTG
>JBDLSS010000264.1:0-8772 GCA_039799345.1 Pseudomonadota bacterium | reverse complement strand
TGCCAGTCAATCACTCGCCAACCTGCGTGTTGGTGTTCAATTTCAAAGCACTGGGTTTCTGTGGCAATTTGCAAGGCGGTTGAGGGGGTGATATACACAGCTTTATTGTCTTTGAGCATGTCGCGCTCTGCATGATAATGCCCGCAAAAAATCGCTGCAATCATCGGGTATTCCCGAATCACTGCCCAGACCTCATCGTGATTGCGTAAAGGATAATAAGTGTCCATAAAAGTACAATTGCACAACAGGGGCGGGTGGTGCATAAACAGCAAACAGGGTTCAGTTTGAGTAGCCAGTTGCTCTTGTAACCATGCGATTTGGCGGGGTGGGAGTACATAACTGGAAGTATCTAGGAAAAACATGCGTTTATTTTTGACAGTCTGTGCAAAAAATAACATTTCTTCGGTGATACATGCCTGCAAATTAAAGACTTCTGCCAAACGTCCTGCATGATCATGATTACCTGCCATGACTACATAAGGACTGGGGAAGTCTTGTAAATGTGCTTTTACCCATTGATATGACTCGATTTCACCCGACAGTGCAGCGAGATCACCCGAAATCACAAGTAAGTCTAAAGGTTCTTGTTTAATGCAATGCAGCACTTCTAAAAACTGTCGCCGCACATCAACGCCAGAAACAAGTTCGTCAGTGTGCCCGATATGTATATCGCTCACTTGCACAATTCGTAAGCTATCCACCATGATATATCCTTAATGCAGTCAATATTTCCATCCAAGCTGCGGTTAAATTGCATAATTTACAAGGCATAGCAATTCTTAGACCAGTAATTTTATTATAGTCTAGGCTATATTGCTCTGAAGAGGGTCACTACCATTCAGTTAAGCGTTACTCAAAAAATCAAGCGTGATTAAGGACTGGCAGTGACGCAAACACCTTGAAATCAAATAATTTATTTTAAATTAAGGCAGTGCCAAATAAGTAAGGATTTTAGCCAGCTTATTGTCTGAATCAGGATTGACAGGATTATCCACTGATATTAATCACATTAAGTTTTATTTTTTAATCCTGTCAATCCTGATTCAGACAATCATTACAACTTGAGTACTACCTAAATTAAATAGTTAACCTAATAGGAGTTACGCAGTTGAAACACTAATTCTTTTATTTATAATGAGTTAGCATTGTGCGCCGCACAATCATGTTTCCAACAAAATCAAACAGTTATCTATTCAACTGCGTAATTCCTAACTATAATAATTTTTGTAAATACCATAAAAAAGGGGCGAATAATTTCGCCCCAGTTTCAACCACCCATGAAAACCAATAATTAACGACGTTGCTTATTGTCACGCAGTAATTGACGGGTATCAACCCCAACAGGCAGACTATAATCATAAGCCCCAATGATGGCATTCCCCTCTGCCCGCACCATTTTAGTCGTAACGTAGACTGTGCGTCTGCCTTCTGCATACGTGCCGACCACCACTGCAAACGCATCATGAACTTTGCTGATGTCTAAGATTTCACGCGACAATAATAATTCGCCCGTTTGTTCTTTGATAAACAAACTATCCCGCAATTTCACTTCCATCACTTTAAGACCTTTTTGCGCCAAACGAGAACTGATTTGTTCGGCAATCATGCGTCCAAAAGTTGAGGAATAACGTACATCATCCACATTTACAAAACTTGCCACCAGAATGGGCTTTTCTTTGAATAAAGAATATCCATTTTCCGTTGCCTTTTGTGCCAAAGCGTCTGCTGCAGCATAACTGGCACTGACCAAGTCTTGATCTTCAATTTCTTTAGTATTTTGCTGGATGCAACTACTTAACAATAGTACACAGCATACACTTATCACAAAGCGAGTAAGGATTGATTTCTGCACGTTTTTATTACCTTTATGGAACAGTAGTTTATTGGCAACTACTTTGTTGTTGACAATTGACCACAGCAAAACGTCTCCCATTGCGACGGTATTGATCTTCATCTTCAGTATTAATGTAAAACATTTGCGCATCGTCAAAAATATGCTGTGTTCCATAAGTAACTGTGGTATTAATGATCGCTTCTGTGCCCGTTTCGTCTTGAGAAGAAGAGGCTGTGGCAGCCCGTTCTTTATGATGCAGAATTTGCACACCATAATCTAAAATCAGCGTGTTACGATCATTGTTGGTCAGTACAGTTAAACCCTTGCGAGCCAATTCAGCGCGTAAAAAACTATAATAAATTCTACCGAAATCGGTTTCTTCTTCATTCTTAGTGTAACGAATATAAATGGGTGGTTTAATCACCGCATTGGTAAAAATCCGATCCAATGTGTCTTTTAAACGATCCGCTACGTTTTCTGCTAAAACATCCCAGTGATGTGCTGCCGCCATTCTTGGCTGTGTCGTCGTTGGAAATGATGCGGCGAGCGGAATATAACGTTGCGTACTACAACCTGTAATGCTCGCAACCAACGCGCCCGCAAATAGTAACTGCCCTTTCATGTAAAGCCCCCAAATGGTCAAAAGCTTTGTCGTGGATACTGAATCATTCAAACATATTTTTTAAAATTATGTAAGTTTTTCAGGCATTGCAATAAGTAATCGAGCTATTTTAATGTCATTTATAGCTTAGCGTCTAGGAAAACATCGTTTATATAGTATCTTAACTTAAAGAATAGACCGAGAGAACATGACCAAAGACATGATTAAAATTCTCAAATTGCTTCCTTAGCTGGTGCAGATTTACAACCTGCACCGTGACGTTTCAGCTTGTTCTGACGTTCTCAAACGTTCTGGTCGGGGTTACGAATCCCGACCAGAACGTGACCAGCTAGGAGGATTTTGATACTCTCCTCCTCATTTTTTAGGGTTTGGGGGCTGCTTGAAATCTCTAAGCCTCCTGTTTTCCCAACGCCCAGCGTAACTACTTAGACAACAACTGTGATATGATTAACGCCTATTAATACGTGACTTATCCGCTTTAATCATGTTTTTATCAATTTCACCTCACTCCATAAAATGACCGCAACCAGTGTTTCCCAGCAACCTATTTTACTGATGGCAGGGGGGACAGGGGGACACGTTTTCCCTGCTCTCGCAATCGCTGAAGCTTTACGCGCCCAAAACATTCCCGTGGCATGGATTGGTACAGAAAAAGGCTTAGAATCTCGTGTCGTGCCCGCAGCACAAATTCCAATTCATTATTTGAGTATTCAAGGTGTGCGCGGCAAAGGTCTATTTAATTTAGTGCTTGCCCCATTCCGAATTTTACGCGCCATCGGACAAGCCATGACAATTTTATATGAGCTGAAACCCAGCGCAGTGGTGGGGATGGGCGGCTTTGTCACAGGGCCTGCGGGGATTGCTGCATGGTTATTGCGAATTCCTGTGATTGTGCACGAACAAAATGCGATTGCAGGTTTAACCAATCGTTGGTTAGCACGCATTGCCACCCAAGTGCTTGAAGCTTTTCCCGACACTTTCCCTAAAAGTTATCACGCGGTTTATACAGGCAATCCCTTACGCAATAGCATTAGTCAAATTCATAAAAATCAAGAAACTAAAAAAGAAACTTTTAATATTTTAATCGTCGGTGGCAGTTTAGGTGCAAAAGCTTTAAATGACATGTTACCGCTCGCGCTGCATTCTATAGAACAACCAATTGCAGTCTGGCATCAAACGGGAAAAAATAATGCAGACAGCACCGCAGCAGCTTATCATCTGGCGAAATATCCCGTTAAAGTCGTCGAATTTATTGAAAATATGGCAGAAGCCTATGAATGGGCAGATTTAGTGATTTGTCGTGCAGGCGCATTAACCGTCAGTGAATTGGCGCAGGCAGGCGTGCCCAGTATTTTAGTGCCGTTTCCGCATGCTGTAGATGACCATCAAACCCATAATGCCAAATATTTAGTCGCCCAAGGCGCGGCAATTTTGATGCAGCAACGCGATTTAAATCCTGCCAAATTAGCCAGTGCAATTTCTGAATTATTAAACCCATCCCGACTTGCCCAAATGGCAGCCGCAGCCCACGCCTGTGCCACGCCCGAAGCTTTGGCGCAAGTGGTCGCAATGGTATTAAAACATCGTATTCCTTCACCTCCAACCCTGTAGAAGAAACGCCCCCATGAGCATGAGACATCCTTCACAATACCCCCTCCCTAAACGCGGACAACGTATTCATTTTATTGGGATTGGTGGGGCAGGCATGGGAGGAATTGCTGAGGTGATTCATCATCTTGGCTACAGCGTGTCAGGTTCAGATTTGAACGAAAACGCTATGACGCAGCGTTTGGTGAATTTAGGCGTGCAAGTGTTTATCGGACACAATGCCCGCCACGTTGCCGAGTGTGACGTAGTGGTGACTTCAAGCGCGGTGCGCCCTGATAATCCTGAAGTCATCGCTGCACGCCAACTGCATTTACCCGTGATTCCACGCGCAGAAATGCTCGGTGAACTGATGCGTTTTCGCCAAGGCATCGCGATTGCGGGCACGCACGGCAAAACCACCACCACCAGTTTAATTGCTTGTTTATTGGCAGAGGGCGATTTGGACCCGACTTTTGTGATTGGCGGCAAACTGAACAGCGCGGGCACTCACGCCAGCCTTGGTTCAGGGGAATATTTGGTTGCTGAAGCCGACGAAAGCGATGCTTCATTTTTATATTTGCAACCTGTGATGGCAGTGGTCACCAATATCGACGAAGACCACATGAGCACTTATAACCATGATTTTGAACAATTAAAACAAACTTTCGTTAAATTCCTGAAACAATTGCCGTTTTATGGCTTAGCCGTGCTCTGCACCGATGACCCGATTGTTTCCGAAATCCTGCCACAATTAACCAAGCCCGTTTTAACTTATGGCTTGTCAAATTCCGCCGATATTCAAGCGGTGAATATTCAACACCGCGAAGGCAAAACCCATTTTCAAGTGCTGCGCAATGCTGAACCTTGGTTAGATTTAATCCTGAATTTACCCGGAAAACATAATGTACTGAATGCCTTAGCTGCCATCGCGATTGCACATGAAGTCGGTGTCAGTGATGCAGCCATTGCCAAAGCTTTGCGTGAATTCAGCGGCATTGGGCGACGTTTTCAAATGCAAAATCTGCACACCCCGAAAGGTGAAATTTTGCTGGTGGACGATTATGGACATCATCCCCGCGAAATTGCGGCAGTGTTGCAAGCGATTCGCGATGGTTGGCAACAACGACGTTTAGTGGTGGTGTTTCAGCCACACCGTTACAGCCGCACCCGTGATTTATTTCAAGATTTTGTCCATGTACTGGGGGGGGCTGACGCGCTGTTTATTCTCGAAGTCTATGCGGCGGGCGAACCGCCCATCACAGGCGCAGATGGTGTCAGTTTGGTGGCTGCGATTGGTCAACAAGGCAAAGTGATTCCGACTTTTGTGCCGCGCCCCGAACAACTTGCCGCCAGTTTATTACCGAGTTTGCAAGACCAAGACATCGTGGTGCTGCTTGGCGCGGGCAATGTCGGCACGCTTGCCACCAGTTTACCCGCCTTATTAGCAGAATAAATCCATGTCCGTTGAAAATTCACCCTTAAATTTTGCGGGGCAAAGTTTCGCCTTACAGGGCTTGTGCGGCAAATTATCCAGCGATTATCTTTTAGCCTCACATACCACTTGGCGCGTGGGCGGCAAAGCCGATTACGTGTACGCGCCCGCAGACAGCGCGGATTTGGCGTGTTTTCTGCAACAGCTCCCCGCACATATTCCTTTGTTTTGGCTAGGCTTAGGCAGCAATGTGCTGATTCGTGATGGCGGCATTCGTGGCGTGGTGATTTTGACCTCGGGTTTATTAAATCAGTGGCAATGGTTAGAACCTCAAGTTTTCTATGCAGAAGCAGGCGTAAGCTGTGCAAAAATCGCACGCCTGACCGCGCAGGCAAATTTAAGCGGTGCAGAATTTTTAGCTGGCATTCCCGGCACTTTTGGCGGCGCGTTGGCGATGAATGCAGGCGCGTGGGGCGGTGAAACGTGGCGCGTGGTGCAGTCGGTAAAAACGCTGGATCGGCGCGGCATCATTCATGAACGCGAAAAATCAGAATTTGAAATTGCTTATCGGCATGTGAAAGGGCGGGAAAATGAATGGTTTTTGGCTGCCACGTTACAGTTAAATCCGAATCCCGCCGCTGATGGTTTGGAAAAAATTCGGGCGAATATTCAACAACGTAACGAAAAACAGCCGATAGGTTTGCCGAGTTGTGGCTCGGTGTTTCGCAATCCTCCAAATGATTACGCAGCGCGTTTAATTGAAAGCTTGGGCTGGAAAGGCAAATATTTAGGCGGCGCATACGTTTCTGAAAAACACGCAAATTTTATTATTAATTCAGGCACTGCCACTGCGCAGGATATTGAAAGCCTTGTTCAACAAGTACAACTGTCCGTTTACGAGAAGCATGGCATTCAATTGACACCTGAAGTCCGCATCGTGGGCGAGTTCGCCACAGGTGAAACAACATTATGAAACAAAACTTTGGCAAAGTTGCCGTGTTAATGGGTGGCACATCCGCAGAACGTGAAGTGTCGTTACGCAGTGGGCAAGCAGTTTTAACCGCTTTGCAAACGCAGGGTGTGAATGCGGTCGGTATCGATACGGGAAATTCTGATTTTATCGCGCGTTTGATTCATGAAGACTTTGATCGCGCGTTTATTATTGTGCATGGGCGCAGTGGTGAAGATGGCACGCTGCAAGGCTTGCTCGAACATTTAAAAATTCCCTATACGGGCAGTGGAGTGTTGGGCGCGGCGTTGGCAATGGATAAATTACGCACCAAACAGCTTTGGCAAGGTATGAATTTGCCCACACCTGCGTGGCGTAATTTACATGCGGACACGGATTTTTCTGCGGTAGTGGCGGAATTGGGTTTGCCGCTGATGGTGAAACCTGTCAGTGAAGGTTCTAGTGTCGGCATGAGCAAAGTGCAGCGCGATGCGGAAGAATTGAAAGCGGCTTATGAAACGGCGGCGCAATATGATGCGGTGGTGATTGCTGAACAATTCGTGCAAGGTCAAGAATATACGGTTGCGATTTTGAACGGCAAGGCTTTGCCTGCGATTCGTTTGGAAACGCCGCGCGATTTTTATGATTACGCGGCGAAATATCAAGAAAATACCACGCAATATCTTTGCCCTTGTGGTTTGGATGCTGCCACCGAGCAAAGAATGCAGGCTCTCGCGTTGCAAGCGTTTGACAGTGTGGGCGCGGATAAATGGGGGCGGGTGGATATTATGCGTAATGCGGCGGGTGATTTTTACTTGTTGGAAGTGAACACCGTGCCAGGCATGACTGACCACAGTTTAGTGCCGATGGCGGCAAAAGCGGCGGGCTTGAGTTTTGAGGCGTTGGTGGGTGAGATTTTGGCGGGGACGCTTTAAACATAAAGAAAATACTGTGTTTGTAGTAGGGTGGAATAGCGTAGCGTATTCCACCGTGAAACATGATGGTTCTAGGTATATGTCTCAAAGCGTGCATAACAATATGTTTTTACTTGTTCCCAAGCGGCACTTTTTCTTGTTCCAAGCGTTGCTTGGGAATACATCCTTAGATGCGTTGCATCCTGTGTAGATGCAGACCGCGACGCGGTCAAAACGGCATTCCCAAGTGGCACTTGGGAACAAGTAATGGTGGGATACGCTACGCTACGCTATTCCACCCTACTATTTAAAATTTATATTTAGTCTTTAGCCACCTTTAGAGGGTTGGGGGCTTCAGTTAAGATTTTCTTGTTTCAATGTACCCATACGGGAACTAAACTAAAGAAATTATGATAGTAATGAGTGAGAAACATGATGAATCGTCTCAATTTAGAAATGACTGTTATTCAGAATATACGCCTGTTGCCTGATGATAAATTGCTTGAAGTGCTCGATTTTGCCGAGTTTTTGAAAAGCCGTTTATCGGCATCAACGGTACAAAATAAGCCCAGTTTTGTAGAAATGATTCGTCAATCTCCGCTGGTGGAGTTAGAAATAGAGCGCGATCAGTTTGTGTGCAGAACCGTAGATTTATGAGTTATTTAATTGATACTAATGTGATTTCAGAATTAAAACGTCCACAACCGAATGCTCAAGTTGTCAAATGGTTTTCGACAATCCCAGATGAAAAAATTTATGTCAGTGTGTTGAGTTTGGGAGAAATACGCAAAGGTATTGAAAAACTCTCAGATAGCCCACGTAAAATAGCTTTATGTCATTGGTTAGAAAATGAATTAATCACATGGTTTGGAGAGCGTTTATTACCTGTGGATGCTGGAGTAGCGGATACATGGGGTAGGTTGCAAGCAGAATTGAATCGTCCTTTACCTGCGATTGATAGCCTATTAGCTGCCACCGCACTGCACTATAACTTTTATCTGGTGACAAGAAATACAAAAGATTTTGTGTTCCCAAAATTAGAAGTTATTAATCCTTGGGAAGAAATTTAAAAAAGCCCCCAACCCCCTAAAAGGGGCTTTAAACATAAAGAAAATACTGTGTTTGTAGTAGGGTGGAATAGCGTAGCGTATTCCACCATGAAGCATGATGGTTCTAGGTATATGTCTCAAAGCGTGCATAACAATATGTTTTTACTTGTTCCCAAGCGTTGCTTGGGAACAAGTAATGGTGGAATACGCTACGCTATTCCACCCTACTATTTAAAATTTATATTTAGTCTTTAGCCACCTTTAGGGGGTTGGGGGCTTCTTTAACAAGGTCTGCAAAATGTCTCTGTTTCGTAAAAAAGTTATTGAAAAACATCTGAAGATTCAGGCGATTCCTGAGGCGCATTTGCGGCAGTTGCAGCATTGG
>JBDLSS010000263.1:0-9555 GCA_039799345.1 Pseudomonadota bacterium | reverse complement strand
GTCTGAGCACATTCAGCGATTGTAGTGAATTACCCGCGACCGAGCTTTCAAAAATTGTGGCAGGCAGTTGGGTGTACGGTACGTTTTCCACATGGATTGGAGACAGAGACAAGAATCGTGGTTGGGATATGCTGATTGAAGCTAAGCAAGTCTATGATAACTGGATTAATAATTTATCTGCTGAGCAACAACAACGTGCCACGCGTCAGCTTGCGATTTGTGAAGGCTCAGATTGGTTCTGGTGGTTTGGGGATTATAATCACTCAGACAGTGTGCGTGATTTTGATGGACTATATCGCTTACATTTGGCGCATTTGTATCATGAATTACAACAGCCCGTTCCTGAAAACCTTACCTACGCTTTAAGCGTGGGTAATGATAATGCAGCAAACATAGGCACAATGCGTAAGAGTAATGAGGTCAAATAATGCAAACTGAGTTTTTTAGCAAACGCCGTGCAGGCGTATTATTACATCCGACTTCTTTACCAGAGACATTGGGTAATGGAGACTTTGGCAAACAGGCTTATCGTTTTATAGATTTTCTTGCAGAAAGTGGCTTAAGCGTGTGGCAGGTTTTACCACTCAATCCGCCGCACAGCGAGCTTTCGCCGTATCAATGCCAATCCAGTCACGCAGGCAATTTATTGTTGGTGGACTTGACAGCTTTGGAACAAAAGGGCTGGTTAGCTCCGCTTGAAATCATACCCGAGTCTATAGGTGAGCAACGTTGTCAACGTTTACAACGGGTTGCACAAGCTTATCACGGCTTTAAACAACTGGCGAGTGTAGAGGAACAGCAAGTCTTCCACGCATTTTGCGAGCAACAGGCGCATTGGTTAGAGGATTATGCTTTATTTCATGCCCTGAAACGCCATTATCAGCAAGCAGCTTGGTGGGAATGGTTGCCAGAACATCGCAATTATCAGCTGCAAGCTTTGCAACAGGCGCGGCTTGATTTTGCTGAAATGATTGCTGAGCAAAAATTTGGGCAATTTATTTTCTTTCAGCAATGGCTTGCCTTAAAAGCTTATGCCAATGCCAAAGAGGTGTTTTTATTTGGTGATATGCCGATTTTTGTGGCAGAAGACAGCGCGGATGTGTGGGCGAATCGTGCTTATTTTTTACTGGATGAACAAGGCAGACCCAGCGTGGTGGCAGGTGTACCCCCTGATTATTTTTCAGCGACGGGGCAGCGTTGGGGTAATCCTTTGTATAATTGGGAAAAGTTGCAAACGGATAATTTCGGGTGGTGGTTACTGCGCTTAAAAACAGCTGAATTATTATTTGATGTGATTCGTATCGACCATTTTCGGGGTTTTGAAGCCTGTTGGACAATTCCCGCAACGGAAAAAACTGCCGAGCATGGAAAATGGGTGAAAGTGGCGGGTGAGGCATTGTTCGATGCACTATTACCACAATTACATTTACCCGTGGTGGCGGAGGATTTAGGGATTATTACCCCTGAAGTGGAAGCTTTACGTCATAAATATCATTTTCCAGGTATGAGGATTTTGCAGTTTGCGTTTGACAGCGATGCCTCAAATCCCTATTTACCGCATAATCATGAACCTCATGGTGTGGTTTATACAGGAACGCATGACAATGATACCACGCTCGGTTGGTTTCGTTCACTCACGCCCACAGTACAAGAATACGCTTTGCAATATGCGCATGCGGAAGCGCATCAAATACCTTGGAAATTAATCGAGTTAGGCTTTTCTTCCGTGGCAAAATTGGTGATGATTCCGATGCAGGATATTTTAAGCCTAGACGGTAGCCATCGCATGAATTTACCTGGAACAGTAAAAGGTAATTGGGAGTGGCGATTTTCATGGTCACAATTGTTGCCAGAATATGTTCAACAATTGCGGCATTTGAGTCGGTTTTATGGGCGAGATTGATGAATAAACAGTATAATTTCTTTATTTATAATGAGTTAATATTATGCGTTGTATGAAAAACTTTCATTAAGATTGAGTCGTTGTATGCTTAATTGTGTAATTTCTGTCGCTATTACGTGAAAGCATAAAATCTATATTTTAAGTATGGGAATATGCCTTCGAAACTTAAGTTGTGTTTCATTAGACTGAGGATGATTGGGTTCGCCTCTATTCAATTCTTTCTAGTCGATGCTACATAATCAGAGATTATACAAAAAGATATACTAAACTCTCTTACTATCGTAAAATTGCCCGCGCTGTTACGAGTCTTCGCTCAAATTCACAGCTTCACGAATTTCTAACCCCGACCTTTGTCTGCACTTTAATTCCGACGACGATCTAAATCATGAACATCAGAGCGATTTATCCCGGTACTTTTGACCCCATTACTTTGGGACATGCAGACATTGCCAGACGCGCCGCGCGGCTGTTTGAACATGTCATTATTGCGATTGCTGCAAATCCTGTCAAAGTCCCAAAATTCAGCCTAGAAGCACGGGTTGATATGGCACACAAGGTTTTAGACGATGTGCCTAATATCAGTATTTGTGGGTTTTCAGGCTTACTTGCAGAATTTGCCACACAATCTAAAGTTGATGTCATTGTACGTGGCTTGCGAGCCGTCTCAGATTTTGAGTACGAATTTCAATTAGCAGGCATGAATCGCAGCTTAATCCCAAACATAGAAACGATTTTTCTCACCCCCGCGACCCAATATACTTTTGTGTCTTCCAGCTTGGTGAAAGAAATTGCCGCTTTAGGCGGACCTGTGGGAGAATTTGTGCATCCCTATGTGTTGGCTGCACTGTCTGAGAAAATACGCTAAACTTGTTGATGTCTTAATATTTTAATCAGGAATAAAGCAATGTCCCTACTTATTACCGATGAATGTATCAACTGCGATGTGTGTGAACCTGAGTGCCCCAATGGTGCGATTAGCCAAGGTGACGAAATTTATATTATTGCACCCTCGCTGTGCACCGAATGTGTGGGACATTACGAGACCTCACAATGTGTCGAGGTTTGCCCCGTCGATTGCATCATTCCACATCCTCAACATGAAGAAACTCGAGATGAATTATTATCGAAATATCAACATCTCATCAAGAAAACTGCATAATTTAGCGAAAATTTATGTCATTTGGATTTGACGTTTACGAAAAGCAGTATATAATGCGCATCCATAACGGTATGGCACATAGCGACACAAGCTCATAAAAGTACTTGCTGTTAGGTGTTACTTTCTAGTAAAATCTTTAACCCTTAGGGCTGTTAGCTCAGTTGGTAGAGCAGCTGACTCTTAATCAGCGGGTCGTAGGTTCAAAACCTACACAGCCCACCAGTTTATAAAGCCCAGCATTAATGCTGGGTTTTTTGTCATTCAGTCAATGGTGTACACCACCGCTATTCCAAATGTCTGTTAGAGCGAAAGTGGCGAAATTGGTAGACGCGCTGGATTTAGGTTCCAGTGGGGCAACCCATGAGAGTTCGAGTCTCTCCCTTCGCACCATCTATATTTCAATAGCGTGATGTTACAAGAGGTTACGACATGCAAGTGTCCATAGAAGCAGTGAGCACTTTAGAACGGCGCATGACAGTTGGAGTGCCGAAACAACGTATCGATCAAGAAATTCAAAATCGTTTAAAATCGCTCACGCGCACAGCCAAAATTAATGGCTTTCGTCCTGGGAAAGTACCTTTACGCATCGTAGAACAAAAATACGGTTTGCAAGTTCGTCAAGAAGTGATTGGCGAAACCGTGCAATCCAGTTTTTACGAAGCGGTACAACAAGAAAAACTGCGTCCCGTAGGTCAACCTAAGATTGAGTTCCCCAGTGACATCAATCTTGATCAAGATTTATCTTATATTGCAGACTTTGAAGTTTATCCCGAAATTGCACAAGTCATAGTTGAAGCTTTAGCTATTGAACAATCAATTGCTGAAGTCACCGATGCTGATGTTGATAACATGCTGTTTAAGCTACGTGATCAACGTAAGGGCTGGGAAGAAACTGAAGATGCGGCGACTGATGGTGATCGTGTGCTCATCGATTTCGTGGGCACAGTTGACGGTAAAACCTTTCAAGGCAATCAAGTTGAAAGCTTGCCTTTAATTCTGGGCAAAAATAAATTTGTACTGCCTGAAATGGAAACAGGTTTACTCGGTGTGAAAGCGAATGAAGATCGTGAATTAGCGATTAACTTCCCCGCTGATCATCAAAATCCCGAAATCGCAGGCAAAGAAGTTTGTTTCTCAATTCATGTCAATAGCGTGTCGAAACCGTTGTTACCTGAATTGAATGACGATTTTGCGAAGGTATTAGGCGTAGAAGACGGCAGTCTCGAAACCTTACGCACTGAAGTCCGTCAAAATATGGAACGTGAATTAAAATACGCGCTCAAGTCCAAAACTAAACATGCAGCATTAACTGCTCTGTTAAGCGCGAATGAAATTGACGTGCCCAAGACTTTAGTTGACGATGAATCTGCCCGCAGCTTGGAAAAGATGCAGGAAGAATTGAATGAGCGTGGGATTCAAAATTATGATCTCAAGCCCGAACAATTTGCAGAAGAATCCACCAAACGTGTCAAATTGGGTTTGTTAGTCGCTGAATTAGTTCAACAAAACAACATCAAAGTTAGTGCTGAAAAAGTGAATGAAATGTTGGATGCGATTTCTTCAACCTATGAAGACCCCGAATCGGTCAAGAAATGGTTCTATTCTGAACGTGAGCGTTTACAACAAGTAGAAGCCACGGTGTTAGAAGAACAAGTGGTTGATTTCTTACTGTCCAAAGCCAACTTAACTGACAAACAACTCAGTTTTGACGAGGCGATGCAACAAGATTCACAAAAGGCGGCGAGTTAAGATGAACGACCGACCTCTGATTGAACCTTATGCCGCAGGTGGCTTGGTTCCGATTGTGGTCGAACAGTCTGCTCGAGGTGAGCGTGCGTATGATATTTACTCACGCCTCCTCAAAGAACGGGTGATTTTCCTCGTGGGGCAGGTTGAAGATTACATGGCGAACTTGGTCGTTGCGCAATTATTGTTCCTAGAATCTGAAAATCCTGACAAGGATATTCACCTGTACATCAATTCCCCCGGGGGTTCTGTCACCGCAGGGCTTGCAATTTACGACACCATGCAATTTATTAAACCTGACATTAGCACCTTGTGCATTGGACAGGCAGCCAGCATGGGCGCATTATTGCTGACAGGCGGAACAAAAGGAAAACGTTATTGTTTGCCACATTCTCGGATGATGATTCATCAACCTTTAGGCGGTTTTCAAGGGCAGGCTACGGATATTGAAATCCATGCCCGCGAAATTATGAAGGTTAAAGAACGTTTGAATACGATTATGGCTAAGCACACGGGACAGTCCGTTGAAAGCATTCAACGTGATACCGACCGTGATAATTTCATGGGCGCGAATGCTGCCGTGGAATATGGCTTGATTGATGCGGTGCTTAGCACGCGTCAATCTGCCAATAGTGCAGCTTAAATCTTATAGTATGCTCAGGCGATAAAGTATTTACACGAGGTGGCTTTAAATGGGTGATGATAGAAAGGGTAAAACAGGGACTGACGAACGACTGTTATATTGTTCTTTTTGCGGCAAAAGTCAGCATGAAGTGCGCAAACTGATTGCAGGACCTTCTGTATTTATCTGTGATGAATGCGTTGAGTTGTGCAATGACATTATCCGTGAGGAAATGCAAGAACATCAGCAGGTCAATCCCAGAAATCTGCCGACCCCGCATGAAATCAATGCCCATTTAAATGAATATGTCATCGGACAGGATTTTGCAAAAAAGATTCTGTCCGTTGCCGTGTATAACCATTACAAGCGTTTAGAAAATCGTGGCACGCGCAAAAGCGATGACATCGAAATTGCAAAAAGTAATGTGTTGTTGATTGGACCTACAGGTTCAGGCAAGACTTTACTGGCAGAAACCTTAGCACGTTTATTGAATGTTCCCTTCACGATGGCAGATGCCACCACGCTGACCGAGGCGGGTTATGTGGGTGAAGACGTTGAAAATATCATTCAAAAATTGTTGCAAAAATGCGATTACGACGTAGAAAAAGCCCAAAATGGCATTGTCTACATTGATGAAATCGACAAGATTTCGCGCAAATCAGATAATCCCTCAATCACCCGTGATGTTTCCGGGGAAGGCGTGCAACAAGCCTTGTTAAAATTGATTGAAGGCACGGTTGCTTCTGTACCCCCTCAAGGTGGCAGAAAACACCCCCAACAAGAATTCCTCCAAGTCGATACCAGCAATATTCTCTTTATCTGTGGCGGCGCATTTGCAGGCTTAGAAAAGAATATTCGCGCCCGTTCTGAGAAAACAGGCATCGGCTTTTCCGCAGAAGTCCAATCCAAAGATAATAAGCGTTCACTGAATCAATTATTGCGTTCGGTTGAACCTGAAGACTTAATTAAATTTGGATTAATTCCCGAATTTATCGGACGTTTGCCCATCATTGCAACCTTGCAAGAACTGGATGAAGCCCAATTAGTCGAAATTCTGACTGCGCCTAAAAATGCTTTAACGAAGCAATATGTTCATTTATTTGAAATGGAAGGCACAGAATTAGAATTTCGTGAAGAAGCCTTGCGGGCTGTGGCACGTAAAGCCATGGAACGTAACACAGGCGCACGCGGCTTGCGTTCTATCTTAGAACAAATTCTACTCGATACCATGTATGATTTACCCTCGATGGAAAATGTTGCAAAAGTCGTGGTTGATGAATCCGTGATTCAGGGCGAGTCTAAGCCCATCATCTTGTACAATAATATCGAAAAACAGCGGGTTGCTTCAGATTGAGACGCCTAAGTCTGAAATAAGACATTTTTATGGGTCAATACTTGATTTCATGTGCGATAAGTCCCATGATCAATGCCATCAATCGAGTATTTTGAGCAGCCGAATCAAGAGGAATTTGCCATGACCCATGAAGACCCAACCTCAGAAGTAACCGAAGACCCGCGTTTGGTCTTGCCCGTTCTGCCCCTCAGGGATGTTGTGGTTTATCCCCACATGGTAATTCCCTTGTTTGTCGGTAGAGAAAAATCGATTAATGCTTTAGAAAAGGCAATGGCAGAAAGCAAAGAAATTTTGCTGGTTGCTCAAAAAAATGCCGCTGATGATGAGCCTGAAATCGATAATATCCACCGTGTGGGCACGATTGCGGTCATCCTGCAATTATTAAAACTTCCTGATGGTACGATTAAAGTATTAGTCGAAGGTCGGCAACGCGCCCGCGTGTTGAATTTCCTGCCTGTCGATGAAATGTTTATGGCACAAGCCCTGCCTTTGCAGCTTGAAGCCAGTGATGATCGTGAAGTGGAAGGTTTGTCACGCTCGATTATTTCGCTGTTTGAACAATACATCAAACTCAATCGCAAAGTTCCCCCCGAAATTCTCAGTTCAATCTCCAATATCGATGATTCGAGTCGTCTTTCCGATACCATTGCTGCCCATATGGCGGTTAAATTGGAAGAAAAGCAAAAGATTCTGGAAATTATCGATGTGCAGCCACGCATGGAACATTTAGTTGCCTTATTGGAATCTGAAATCGATTTGCTCCAAGTTGAACGCCGTATTCGTAAGCGTGTCAAAGGACAAATGGAAAAGAGTCAACGTGAGTATTATTTGAATGAGCAAATGAAAGCCATTCAAAAAGAACTCGGTGAGATTGAAGATGCGCCTAACGAAGTTGAAGAACTAGCGCGTAAGATTGAAGAAGCGGGAATGCCTAAAGAGGCAAAAGCGAAAGCGATTTCCGAACTGCAAAAACTCAAGATGATGTCGCCCATGTCTGCGGAAGCGACCGTGGTGCGTAATTATATTGAAGTCATGGTCAATGTGCCTTGGAAAAAGCGCACCAAGATTAGCCGCGACATGAGCAAAGCCGAGCAAGTGCTTGAGCATGATCATTACGGTTTAGAAAAAGTTAAAGAACGTATTTTAGAGTATCTTGCTGTGCAACAACGCGTGCAAAAACTCAAAGGCCCGATTTTATGTTTAGTCGGACCTCCCGGTGTCGGTAAAACTTCGTTAGGGCAATCCATCGCTCGCGCTACGAACCGTAAGTTTTCGCGGATGTCCTTAGGTGGCGTGCGTGATGAAGCTGAAATTCGGGGACACCGTCGCACTTATATCGGTTCTATGCCCGGCAAGATTATTCAAAATCTGTCGAAAATTGGGACGCGCAATCCTTTGTTCTTGCTCGATGAAATCGACAAAATGGCGATGGATTTCCGGGGTGATCCTGCGGCGGCTTTGTTAGAAGTGCTCGATCCTGAACAAAACGGCACTTTCAACGATCATTATTTAGAAGTCGATTATGACTTGTCCGATGTAATGTTCGTGGCAACCGCAAATACTTTAAATATTCCCTCCGCTTTATTGGATCGGATGGAAGTGATTCGTCTGCCCGGTTATACCGAAGATGAAAAGATTCACATTGCAGAAAATTATTTAGTTGCCAAACAGCTCAAAAATAATGGGCTGAAGAGCAATGAAATCAGTGTCAGCGAAAGTGCCATCCGTGACATCGTGCGTTATTACACCCGTGAAGCGGGCGTGCGTAATTTGGAACGTGAAATTGCCAAGATTTGCCGTAAAGTGGTCAAAGAAATCCTGCTGAAACCCAGCACCAAGAAAGTGGTGATTAGCTCACGGAATATTGAAAAATATTTAGGGGTGCAACGTTTTCACTATGGTCGTGCAGAAGAGCAAGACCGTGTTGGGCAAGTGACTGGGTTAGCATGGACGGAAGTCGGTGGCGATTTATTAACCATCGAAGCGGCAAGCATGACGGGTAAGGGTAAATTAACTTACACGGGACAGCTTGGTGATGTGATGCAAGAATCCATTCAAGCGGCAATGAGCGTGGTGCGTGGTCGTACCGCACAATTGTATATTGATCCTGATTTCTACCAAAAATTTGACTTACATATTCACGTCCCTGAAGGCGCGACTCCGAAAGACGGTCCTAGCGCAGGCGTGGGGATGTGTGTCGCAATGGTTTCGGTATTGAGCAATATTCCTGTGCGTGCCGATGTGGCAATGACGGGCGAAATCACCTTGCGTGGCGAAGTGTTACCGATTGGTGGTTTGAAAGAAAAATTACTGGCGGC
The DNA here is from genome assembly GCA_039799345.1 of Pseudomonadota bacterium. Taxonomy (GTDB): domain Bacteria; phylum Pseudomonadota; class Gammaproteobacteria; order Beggiatoales; family Beggiatoaceae; genus JAQTYU01. Next base: position 453 of record JBDLSS010000263.1, on the reverse strand, counting down.
TTTGCGCGGCGGTATTCGGATGGTGTTAATTCCTGATGAAAATCGCAAGGACTTACAGGAAATCCCTGATAATATTAAGAAAAATCTTGATATTCGTCCTGTGAAATGGGTTGAGGAAGCTTTGGAACTTGCCTTGCAGCGGATGCCCCAGCCTAAAGTGGTTGAAAATCCTGTGCCTAGCACAGATAATCCGACAAATCAGAGTGTACAAACCTGTTGAGATATGGTTATACTAGGCTCACGTAGCGTATCAAGCGCATCTACGAAAAACGGCATGTTTTGTGCATACTATTAAGTATGAGACCAAGCCGTCTTGAATTTAGAGATTATAGCGATTTAACACCACGTCAACGCGGGGGAAAAATGAATAAATCAGAATTAATCCAAGCTGTCGCAGAATCTGCGGATATTACCAAAGCTTCTGCCACCAAAGTTGTGGAAGCTGTTTTTGAT
>JBDLSS010000262.1:0-5009 GCA_039799345.1 Pseudomonadota bacterium | reverse complement strand
CGCTTTTGGAATAATGATTTAACACGGGGCAAGGATGCGGAATGGCGTACCAATGTGGGGGGCGTGGATAAATTGCCAAATCGCGCGACAATTGTTTCAAACCTAAATTTGTGGGCGACAGCACCCAATGGGCTTTTAATACAATTTTAGTTTCCCAGTTGCGCATCCAGCGCATGGTGCTCGCACCAAGATTCACCCCATCTTCATGAAAAGCTTGGGTATAACTGCCAAAACCATGTTGAGTAATTCCCCAGAGCGCACTGTGACCGCGCAAACCTTGTAACACCCAGCGCAGCCGTGCAAAACTGTGATAGCCCGCAGCAATAATTGGGTCGTGACAATGCACATGGGTATATTGTTCACGCAACATCACTTTGACCGCCAAACGCCCCATATTCAGGCGTTCCAAAATGCCCCACACTAAAATATTAAACGCGGTTTCGGTGAAAAAACGGGAAAATAATCCGCAAATTACTTTATGAATGCTTTGCAATACTTTGACACCGCGCCCGCCCACATCGGCTTGGGATAAATAGCCAACTTGCGCGCCTTGTTGTTCTAAAGCGGCAATGATTGGAGTCAGACTTTTCCCTAATCCATATTTTTTATCACCCGTGCTTTCGCGAGTGACCATTAAAATTTTCATTATGAGTTCTCTGGTTTTGAAATAAATTTAACTGCGCCCCCAATCCCATAAAAGGGGCGAAACATAACTACTGAATTTTTAAAGTCTCCTTAGGAGGTGGGGACTTCTTTTGTGGTCTTTTACATTCAGACAATTGCCAAGGGTTTGGGTACAATAGCAACTCACAAACGGGCTTATTTTACAGGAGATAAAAGCATGACTGAGAGCTACTATCGTCATCACGTCTTTTTTTGTACCAATCAAAAAGAAGAAGGCAAAAAATGCTGTGGACAATTTCCTGCAGTCGAGTTGCGGGATTATATGAAACAACAAGTGAAAGCCCTCAAACTCAGCGGTAGAGGTGCAGTTCGAGTGAATAATGCTGGTTGTATGGATCGCTGTTCACTTGCGCCCGTGCTCGTGGTTTATCCTGATGCGGTGTGGTATCGCTATGAAAATCAAGCCGACATCGACGAAATTATCAGTGAACATTTTCAAAATGGCAGGATTGTCACCCGTTTGAGGATTGAAAAATGAGTCAAGCTTGTACCCCACAACACACCGTGATTGCGGGCGCAGTCGGTGATTTAGAAATTATGCTGAGTTATCCACGCCATATGACTGAACCGCCCACCCGTTATGCGGTGGTTTGTCATCCGCATCCCTTGCACGGCGGCGCGATGACCAATAAAGTGGTTTACATGATTACTAGCACTTTTAACAGTTTAGGCTTAGGCGTAGTGCGTTTTAATTTTCGCGGTGTGGGCAAAAGTGCAGGCAGTTTTGACCACGGCATCGGCGAAACTGAAGATTTGAAAGCGGTGGTGCAATGGCTTCGCGACAATTATGCACCCAGCGAATTATGGTTGGCGGGTTTTTCCTTTGGCAGTTTTGTGGCAATGCGTGCGCATCGTGAATTAAATGCAAAACGCCTGTTATTAGTCGCGCCTGCGGTAGAACGTTTCGATTTCGGTAATTTAAACATCAGTGCCGACATTCCCACCTTGATTATTCAAGGCGACAAAGATGATGTGGTCTCGCCGCAAGCGGTGATTGATTGGGTTCAAACCCAAGAAAATAAGCCCGAATTTAAATATTTACCCGATGCTGACCACTTCTTTCATGGTCAATTAAATGCGCTTCGGGATGCGATTAATGAGGTGTGGGAAAGTTAAGGGTTATCGTTAAAAACTTGCTAGACTATTCAATAGAATTCATTTAGAAATAATATCGTGCTCACTACTATCGCACGCCCCTTTTCTATCACCATTAATATTTGCCTACGATGCCCACGAATCCGAATACCTCTGAAATTTTTGACATCCTAAGCCGTGTCAGCTTATTTGCCAATTTGGACAAATATGAATTACGCACTATTGCCCAGCGTGCCGAAGTGCAAAGATTTCAGCGTCATCAACTGATTTTTCGCGAGGGCGACATTGGACTGTCGATGTATTTGATTGTCAATGGTGAAGTGGAAGTGTTCACCAACTCGCCCGACAGCGGAGAAATTCGGCTGGCAGTGTTGCAACGTGGTAATTATTTTGGGGAACAATCCTTGCTGCCCAACAGTTTGGGCAAACGCAATGCCAGCATTCGCGTGTTGCAAGATACGCTGTTATTGAATATTGCAGGCACAGATTTTCAAACCCTGTTACAACACGACCCGCAATTAATCAAGACCTTGCGCAAAACAGGCGAGGCGCAAACTCGTCATAAAATGTTGCAAGAGTTTGTGCTGTTTCATAATTTGCCGCTGGAAAGCACTATTGAAGGTTGGCTGGAAGAACAGCAATTTGAAGCGGGACAAGTGATTTTACGCGAAGGCGACATTGGCGATAAATTCTATTTAGTGATTGAAGGGGTGGCGCGGGCGGTTCGACATGTGGGCGCGCAAGATAAATTGCTCGGGCGCATTGGTAAAGGCAGCTTTTTTGGGGAACTTGCCTTAATTAAACAAGCCCCGCGTGCTGCCACGATTGTGGCGGAAACTCCATTGCGCGTGGTCACTTTGCGTGGCGATTTATTTTTATCACTGTATGGGCGTTTTCCACAACTGCGCGAGCAGATGGAATATTTAAGTGGTTTTTATCATCGTCCACAAAAAGGCGTGATTACCCTGCATGGCGGGCAGTTCATGGGCTTGGACAGTTTCACGGCGGTTTATCACGCGCCTACGGGCATTCAAGTCACTGCGACCAAAGTTGTCGGTAAAGCCATTTTTAACATGCACCGCATCGGGATTACTCACGGCGAAACCACGCGCTTAGTCTTTGAAAAAGAAACTTTAGACGGCAATTTATACCGTGAGCTGCATCTGCAAGACCAGCGAATTATCGGCGTGCTCAGCATGGGTGAATGGTTGGATTTAGGACGGGTGCATGATTTAGTGATGCAAGGCAAAGCGATTTATTTCTGGCAAAGCGCGTTATTTCGGGAAAAAGGCGAGTTATGGCTAGAACGTGAAGCGCGAAATTATTCTGAAGAAACAGTAATTTGCCGCTGTATGGGTTTAAACCGCCGTGAACTCAATCGTTGTGTGACTGAAGGCTGTGACAGTATTGAATCTTTGGCAATTAAAACGGGGGCTTCCCGGGTCTGTGGCGCGTGTGCGCCTTTGCTTTCTGAAATTGTTGGGCGTGTTGATATGCAAGTTTGGCAATTATTGGAAGTGATTCAAAACTCGCCAACTGTGAAAACTTTGCGCTTTAGACCGCTGGATGAAATGATTACTCCTGCTAAAGTGGGACAAGTAATTCAATTAGAAGCCCAAATTCGGGGACGTTGGTTACAACGCAGTTATATGCTGACCTCATCCACCCATTGTGATTATTATGAAATCATCGTACAGCGTAATCCTTATGGTGTGTTTTCAAGCTGGTTACATGATGATTTAACGCCTCACTCCTTCGTGCGTATCTCTAAACCCGAAGGCAATCCTGCGGTAGGTGATACAACCCCTGTGTTATTTTTCGTAGGCGGCATTGGAATTGCGCCCGCCTTGGCAATTCTACGCCGTCGCGCCCAACAGGCAAATCCCGCATTTTGCTATGTGGATTATTCTGCACGTAAACCTGAAGAGTTTATTTATCAGGAAGAATTACGTTGCTATAGTGAAATGTCACCGAATTTACAAATTAAACTGCGCTCTACCTCATCTCAGGGACGAATTACTTCGTTTGAGGTCAATGAGTTAGTGCACGCTAATCCTGATGCACAAGTGTCTGTGTGTGGTTCGCCGCATTATGTGGAAAGTATTATTGGGTATTTGGATGGGGTAAATTTGCCCACGGGACAAGTGCATGTTGAAGAATTTACCTCGCACACGGGTTGGGTAGACAAATCTTCAATTGCTTTGCGCCGCGCCTTATCGGTGAGTAGTCTATTAACTTTGAGTTTGCTCGGTTTATATTTATTGCTTAGTGTGTTAACAGACAGTCACTTGCAGCGATGGCTGCGCCCTTTATTGGAGCTAGACCCTGATAATAGTGTTCAACACCTCACGGGTTATGTTGTGTTGGGGTTAATTTTTGGCAGTTTAAGCATCAGTTTGCGTAAATATTACCCTAGATTTTTTAAAGGTAATTATGAGCATTGGCGATTAGGACACAGTGCGTTAGGTGTTCCCATGCTTTTGTTGTTGGGGGTTCACAGTCAATTGCAGTGGGGCGCACCTTTGAGCAATTTATTAACGGCTTGCCTGTTAGCTATTATGGGCGTGGGGGCGGTGAATGCTTTGGTCAGTGTATGGTTGGACTATGACAACAGTTCAGGCTGGCAACGGGTACGTTATACCTTACATTTATTACATTTAGGCTTTTTTCTGCCACTGCCAGCATTGTTAATTATGCATATAATTGCAGCGTTTTATTATTAACTGTAGGAGTTACGCAGTTAATATCGTAATTCTGTAATTTACAATGGGTTAATATTGTGCGGTGTAAATTATATTTATAGCAAAATCAAATAATTAATTATTAAACTGTGTAGTTCCTAACTTTAAGTCTGCACAACTAAGGTGTATAGCGGCTGCACTTTATACACCTTATGTTTGTTTTATACTCTTGTAAACAACGCACATTAAAAACCATAATAACTCATACACAATGCTGCGAAAGTGTAGTTTTTTAGTGGTAATTAGGGGAAAACCTTGTTGTAAATTGAAGCGTAATTGTCGCCCAAACACGGAAAAAGTTCCCGTGCCTGTGCGGTCGGTTTTTTCAACGCCATTTTCAAGAATATCTTGTAATAAGCTGAGATATTGCTGCATTTTGAGTGCTCAGTTAAATTTTTTGATTTTAATGGGAAAATTTATTCTAAAAATTGGTGAATATTGGAAATTCGTGTAGGGTGTATAAGCAACAACTTTCTACACCTTGCAATC
>JBDLSS010000261.1:0-3497 GCA_039799345.1 Pseudomonadota bacterium | reverse complement strand
TTTAATAATATGGGCTGACTTTTGTAGAAAGGCAGACAGCAATAGTTCCGCATCACAATTCACCAATAAACGGGCGTAATCCCCAATATCGTGAACCGCGTCGACACGCAACTCGGCTGACTTATAAGCAAATTGCGAAAATTCAGGGCTTTCAGTCCCTTTCCAGATAGCAAATCGAGCCATCTCTGTCAGGGTGCCACTGATTTCTAAAAGAAGAAGCGAGGCTTTCGAACGGGCTTCGGCTAAAGATGTCATTTGTTGATCCAGGATTAATTTAAATGAATAAAAAGCAGCTATTTAGGCAATTTATCAGAAATTTCTTTAAATGTAAATGCCGATAATTGATTATTTTGGTCGCGCACCTCGATTTTATTAATCATTGGTGTGCCAATAACAACATAGTGAGAATTATTCATCGAAAATTCTGTTCCAGCTTTTGGCAATAAAAACGAAAAGCCATCTCCAGAACGCATGAGAAGTAGACCTGCAATCAACAACATGATGCCTTGAAAGCCTTCCCCTCTCCACATGAATTTGATTGCGTAAATCAATGCGATAGCTGTCAGAAAAAACTGACAGGTAATTTCAAATATAGTCATAGCAAAATAAAACAATGTCATGATTGAGACCTTAGATGAAGCTGTTGATTGGGGTTGAATACATTTTGATGATGTCTTCTTTGGTCACTATTTCGCCCCATACGCTCTTGGCGTGCTCATAGGCTTGGTCTACGAGGGGGATTGTCGCATCGCATTCCCTCGGCGCTAAACGGCGACCCTCGATGCAATCGACAAGCGCTTTAAGCGCTAGGAGTTGCCCTTTGGAAAGTTGGTTTAGCGCCATAGTGCTTAGCTATTGGTAATTTGGCGATATGAACAAGTGCGCTCTAGTAATAACAAAGTATTCCTTACAGCCACAAAAGGCATTGTGATTATAATCAGAAATACTGTAATACCGGCCAAGTAGCCATTAATTAGTGTCTCAGGAAATAGAAAATGAAATAGTTGTATTGATAAAATTCCCAATGTGGAAATTATCAGTACAACTTGTGCCCAAACAGAATGCTTAATGAATATTTTACGCATTTTGTTAATTGCCATTAGTTGTGCTCGATACCGATTACGGAATTCGCTGATATTCCCTTCGCGGCGTATAACAACCAACTCGCCCGTAGAATCAATATTGAAGCGCCAAGTGAGGTAAAGCCCCTAAGTATACCGATCCAATCGAGCGGTTGCATGTGCACGAGAATTGTAGTCGTTGTCTCGTGGCGAGTGCTCAACGGAAAAGACATGATGATGACGGCAATACCAAGCGTGCCTAAAAAAATGGCCATCATAACAAAAAAGGAGGCAAGCACACGGTTCATTGATTAATCCTTAGTTGTGATTAGAGGTTGTCTTAGGGGGCGATTCTTCTCTCAATTTTTCTCAATTTTTTTAGATCCCAGGAGAGCCATTCCCAAGGTCTGCCAGAAATTTGTCTATAAGCTGCGTAAAGGAAAGTTATGGCGCCTAATTGCAGTCCAACTCCGATGGCGAGCGCTGGCAGTACATGTGCATTGATCTGGATGTTGCCTAAATAGCAAGATGTCCATAGGAACAATACTAGAATTCCTGAATAGATTGCACTGGTAAATGCATAGATTAAAAACATCCATAATAAATTTACAATTAATAAAAAATAACGGTAAAAATTTATCATGGAATGTCCTTATATACAGGTTCCAGCTATTGAGATTCCAGCTGGACGTGCGCCCCACCGTGCCGTGCGGTTTGACAGAAATTGAGGATCCAAGCGTAAGGCTTCTTCCTGGATAATCGGAAGGAGACTGAACACGCTGCGTTCATCGTCCAACTCCTCGATAAGTTGAAGTACCTTTGCAATCCCTTGGCCGTACTTTTCCACCAATAGTGCTGCAAGAGCGGGCGTCTCGGCGCCACGCTTTACGTCACTTGCTCGCTTGTAGCCGTAATTACGGATCTCCTCCGTTGCCAACTCAAAAAGAACCCTACTCCGAGGTTTTTGTTCAATCTGGGGCATGATTAATCCTTAGTTAATTCCTTGGCTGATGTTGAATCTGCGATAATTACTGCACCACCATCACGGACGATTTCAATTACTTCTTTAGTCAGTGGGCGCGAAGGATTCGCAATCACGATTGCCCCCGCATTCGTCATATGCTCTCGAATGGCGTCTTCGGATATGTTTACGGAGGTATCATTATAGAGTGACAACATCTCTTCGACGGAGAGCGACCTTGTCTGGACCACAAATTCTACTGTCAACCCATGAGGAATCGCAGTTTGCTGTATCCATAAGCCAATCTGCTCCGATATGTGGTTACCTTGAGCAAATGCATGCTTGCCTGCGGATTCAATAATAACGCGGACTGACATTTTACCTGCGGCGCGGAAGGCATCAAGCGCGGAAACGACACTGAGAGCAGATTCGCCTACTTCAAAAGGAATGAGACGTACACACGTTTCAAAGGCCAACACCAATGCAGTTCTCTCCCATGCGGAGATTTGATCAGTGCAGATGATAGCGGAACCGCCTGAAACCAGGTGCTGCTCCAGCTTGTTCAAGTCATAGGATGGGTTCTGCATAGGAGGTGCCTTGGGCTCAATTTTTAAGCTATGGGATCATTTAATTAACGCAAGAGGTTATTAGAAAGAGCTTCAATTGCCTTGTCCAACGTTTTTCCCTCGCTTAATTCCAAGTTCTTGGCACACAGCTTGAGCAGTGCCAGCGAGGCAGGCGCGACCATCAGGCGAAGTGGGACACGCCGCTCTCCTGGTGGCAACGGCTTCCTGCCGGCTCCGGGCGCTCGCCGTATCGGTTTGAATTCTTTTTTATTCACTTGGTCCTTAGATCTGGTTATTATTGGGCGGATCGGCCATTGGGTCCCGTGCCGTAACTTCAATGGAATTTGGCCCCAGCATTTCATTGAGCGCTAAGTACGACTTACTCTTGTCTACTATAAAAAGCTTTAGGTTTTCACGCCCACAAATCTTTTGAAAATTATGAAAGTTCTGAGAGCCGCAATTTATAATGATATTGGTAGGAGTGTCTGACATGATGGAACTCAATTGTTGGTTTCGACCGGTTGTGATTGGTTTACATCGATTGCGAAAATGCATCTTGCATATAAGCCACCCTTTAACTTAACCTTAGATAATTGGTTTCAACGACCGGCTTTTCATCACACGCCGGATTGCTGAAAGAAACGCTACATCCCCCTGATGCGTTCCTGCCGTAATACCAGGAAGCAACCTTGCCGTCTTCTCAATCTGTCGTAACGCCCCATCCGAAAGTGACTCAAAAAACTGATACCTTAGCGCCTCAGCATCCCGAGATGCATTCATAACATCCTTGGGACTAATCCCAAGGGCTAGGCACCTAGCCTCTTCTACATAACCGATCTTCATAATTTCGCCTTAAATGATTATGGCTAAAGCGGCTAATGATGAGGCAACAAGGCAAGCAAAGGCCAG
>JBDLSS010000260.1:0-4478 GCA_039799345.1 Pseudomonadota bacterium | reverse complement strand
CCACATTGCCATGAACACAGGCAAATGCACCCAGAAACAGATTCAAGGCTGGGTTGCCAACCGCTTTTATTATCAAATTTCAATCCCTGTGAAAGATGCCGCGATTATGGCAAATTGTCCTGAGCGCGATGTGCGGCGGCATTGGGTACAACGCATTATTGACCACGACGGGTTGGCAGGCGACGAAGGCGGAATTGAAGCATGGATTCGGCTTGGGGAAGCGGTGGGTTTGAAACGTGAAGACGTGACTTCGCTAAAATTAGTGCTGCCCGGCGTGCGTTTCTCAGTCGATGCTTACGTCAATTTTGCCCGCCAATCCTCATGGCAAGAAGCCGCCTGCTCCTCTTTAACCGAATTATTTGCCCCCGAAATTCATCAAAAACGCCTTGATACTTGGCCCGAATACTATCCGTGGATTGATGCGGAAGGCTATTATTATTTCCGTAAACGCTTGACTGAAGCGCGTCGCGACGTGCAACATGGTTTGCAAATTACCCTAGACCATTTCAAAACCCGCGCCCAACAAGAGCGCGCTTTAGAAATTCTTCAATTTAAACTGAACATTTTGTGGACTATGCTCGACGTGATGCACGTCGCCTATGTTGACGAAATGCCCCCATTTTTCAATATTAAAGCCCATGATTGATATAAATCAAAAAATTGCCATTTCTCCAGCTTACCGTTTTCAGTGGGAAGAAGCGCAGCAATGCTACGTGTTGCTGTATCCTGAAGGCATGATTCAACTTAATTTCAGTGCGGGAGAAATTTTAAAATACTGTGTAATCCCTGAGCAAAGTGTCGCCACAGTTTTGCAAAGTATTCAACAAGCTTTCCCCGAAATCGTCGATATTCGCAGCGATGTTTTTGCTTTTTTAGAGGTAGCGCATAAAAATGGCTGGATTACCCTCACCGAATAAACCTTTATGGTTATTGGCAGAATTGACTTACGCCTGCCCGCTGCAATGTCCCTACTGCTCCAACCCCTTGGATTTTGCCCAGCAAAAAACTGAATTAGATACCGAGGCTTGGCTTAAAGTATTGCGAGAGGCGCGGGCTTTAGGCGCGACGCAATTGGGTTTTTCGGGGGGCGAGCCAACCACGCGCCCAGACTTGGAAATTCTCATCGCAGAAGCCCGTAAAATGGGCTATTACACCAATTTAATTACCTCGGGCGTGGGTTTGAAACCTGAGCGCATCGCTGCGTTTAAAGCCGCAGGTTTAGACCATATCCAAGTGAGCTTTCAAGCCAGTTCTGCCGAGTTAAATGATTATTTAGCAGGAACGACCGCTTTTGAACATAAACAGGCGATTGCTCGTGAAGTGAAGAAGCAAGGCTACCCAATGGTGTTATGTTTTGTGCTACATCGACAAAATACCGATAATATTGCGGAAATTTTAGATTTAGCGGAAAACTTGGGCGCGGATTATGTGGAGCTGGCGACCACGCAATATTATGGTTGGGCCTTGGTGAATCGTGACCAATTATTACCCACCCGCGAGCAGTTACAACGCGCCGAGCCTATAGCTCATGCGTATCAAGAGAAGTTAAAAGGCAAGATGAAGATTTATTACGTCGTGCCTGATTATTATGAAGGTCGTCCCAAAGCTTGCATGAATGGCTGGGGGAATATTTTCTTAACGAGTGCGCCCGATGGCACTGCGCTCCCTTGTCATTCTGCGCGGGAATTGCCGAATTTAACTTTTCCCAATGTGCAAGAACACAGCTTAAAATGGATTTGGGAAGAATCCCCCGCATTTCAGCATTTTCGGGGTGATGAATGGATGAAAGAACCTTGTCGCACTTGTCCTGAAAAAGCTAAGGATTTCGGGGGTTGCCGTTGCCAAGCGTATTTATTAACGGGCGATGCGACCAATGCTGATCCTGTGTGTAGTTTATCACCGCACCATGAAACGATTGTGGCGGCAATTAATCAAGCTAATCCTGACTTGCCCAGCAAAGCTTTAATATTCCGTAATCCCAAGAATTCCAAGCAATTCTCTAAAATCTAAAGCAATTCCATTTACATTAAAATACACATAATTTGTCTTAAATTTCAATTTTAAGATAAATTGTGTGTATTTTTACGTTTTATACTTTTTAACAGCCTTATTTTTTAGCTGTGATAAGCCGATTCCGAAACGCCCGCATTGATAAAAAAATCTGTTTGAGTCCGCATAAAATTAACGCTTCAATGCTATAATGCGTCCCCCTTAAAATTTAGATAGCCTGTATTGAAAATTTTTTTAGAGAAGCTATCTGTTTGATTAATAAATTGAAAGTGCGAATACTTAAAGTAATTTCTAGCTTACAGAATCGCATAGCAATCAAACAGTTGTATGGGTACACAAGCACTTAGCTTACCGCAGGGGCGTGCTGGAATATATGGGGTATCCCATATAAACTTATACGTCTAACACGTCAAAATACCATTCCTCATTATTATAAATTAGCTCAGCACAGTTACCCTTCGGAGGTTGTCTGGTGTCTCTTACGCTTTGGAATCAATGCCTACGCTCGCTGGAACGCGAATTACCTGCCCAAGATTTCAATACTTGGATTCGTCCCTTGCACGTTGTCGAAGATGCCAACACATTGCGTCTGCTTGCGCCTAACCGTTTTGTGATGGATTGGGTGAAACAGCATTTTTACCCGCGCATCATGGAGATTCTGAACCACATTCGCCCGCAACAGCCGCCCAATGTAATGCTGATGGTGGGCAGCCGTAGCCATGTGTTAAATAATAAAACGGCGGTCGCCTCGGCAAGCGCAACGCCTGTGCAACATCAGCAAAATGCGCAATCGCCGCACCTCAGCCGCATTAATCCACAGCTTACTTTTGCTAATTTTGTTGAAGGCAAATCCAATCAAGTGGCACGCGCTGCCTGCTTACAAGTGGCGGAAACGGCGGCGTATAATCCCTTGTTTATTTATGGTGGGGTGGGTTTGGGGAAAACTCACTTGATGCACGCCGTGGGCAATCATATTTTGAGCACGCGCCCCGAGGCGAAAATTTTATATGTGCATTCTGAACGTTTTGTCAGCGACATGGTCAAAGCCTTACATCAGAAAAAAATGAATGAATTTAAGCGGCAATACCGCACGATTGATGCCTTATTAATTGATGATGTCCAATTTTTTGCCAATAAAACCCAATCTCAAGAAGAATTATTTCATACTATCAATGTATTAATGGATGGTAAAAAACAAATTGTGATGACCTGTGACCGCCTGCCACAACAGATTGAAGGCTTAGAAGACCGCTTAAAATCGCGTTTTGGGTGGGGTTTAGCGGTGACGGTGGAACAACCTGATTTTGAAACCCGTTTAGCCATTCTCATGGCGAAAGCCGCGCTGGCGCAGGTGATGATTCCGTATGAAGTCGGCTGTTTTATTGCCAAAAATATTCACGCCAATGTGCGCGAATTGGAAGGCGCGTTACACCGTTTGATTATCACCGCCAAAGTGATGCAGCAAAGCATTAGCTTGGAAAATGCCAAAACTGCGTTGAAAGATTTAGTCAGTTTACAAATGCCGTCCTTGCCCAATTTAAGCTTAAATTCCATTCAAAAAACTGTGGCAGATTATTTCAGAATTTCTTTGTCCGAACTGTGTTCACGGGGTCGAAAACGCACGCTAGCGCGTCCGCGTCAAATCGCAATGACTTTATCTAAAGAATTAACTCAGCACAGTTTGCCCGAAATTGGCAGCGCGTTTGGGGGCAGAGATCACACCACAGTGTTATACAGTTGCAAAACCATTTCTAAGTTGAAAACAGCGGATCAACAATTGAATGAAGATTACGCCAATTTACTGAAACGCTTGTCAGCTTAGGAATTCAGCATGTCTTTGACCCATTTTAATGCCGCAGGTGAAGCGCACATTGTCGATGTTGCTGAAAAAGCGCATAGCCATCGCATTGCGTTAGCAGAAGGCAAGATTTTTATGCAGCCCGAAACTCTAAACTTGATTGTGCAAGGGGCGCATAAAAAAGGCGATGTGATTGGGATTGCGCGAATTGCGGGGATTATGGCGGCGAAAAAAACCAGTGAATTGATTCCCTTGTGTCATGCGATTATGTTGACGCGGGTGACGCTAGATTTCACGCCCTTGCCTGAACAGAACGCGCTACATTGCCAAGCCAGTGCAGAAACTGTGGGACAGACGGGGGTTGAAATGGAGGCTCTCACCGCAGTGCAGCTTGCTTTGCTAACGGTTTATGACATGTGTAAAGCGGTGGATCGTGGCATGACCATTAGCGATGTGCGTTTGTTGAAGAAATCGGGTGGGAAGTCGGGGCTGTGGGAAAGGATATGATACATATTTTTTATTAATTACATAAAAATTATACGGTTTAATCAGTAACATTTTAATTTTAAATACATTACGCCAAACGCTTTAAATACCCAGCATTTTTTAATTGGTAGCATCAAGTTATGGACGGAGTTTAAAATAAGGGCGACTATTTAATTATCTTTAT
>JBDLSS010000259.1:0-5396 GCA_039799345.1 Pseudomonadota bacterium | reverse complement strand
ACACTCAAGATAATTTGATGGAAGAATTGAAAAAAGTGCGGCGCGTGCTGCAACGCATCGATGAAAATGCACCCCACGAAACCTTACTGATCCTCGATGGTGGCACAGGGCAAAACGCACTGGTGCAAGCCCGTCAATTTCATCAGGCGGTGCAAGTTTCAGGTCTAGCCGTGACCAAATTAGACGGCACTGCAAAAGGTGGTATCGTGTTCGCCATTGCCAAACAGCTCGGCTTGCCGCTGCGCTTTTTTGGTGTGGGGGAAGGCATTGAAGACTTGCGTGTGTTTGAGGCAGAAAATTTTGTAGAAGCTTTACTCAGTCGTGATTAATTTTTAGTCACATCTTGGAAACCCTCCTCAGGAGTATTCATTATGACAAGCTATTCCACCCTGATTACCCCAGAAACGCTGTTTACGAATTTAAATCAGCCTAATTGGGTCATTGTCGATTGTCGTTTTAACTTAATGGATACCAAAGCAGGATACCGCGCTTACAGTGCGGCACATCTGCCCAACGCGCGTTATGCCAATTTGGATTTTGATTTATCGGCTTCCAAAACCCACAGTACGGGCCGTCATCCCTTGCCCGATGCTGCACAATTTATGGCAAAACTGGGTTCTTGGGGGATTAATAATGAAACCCAAGTTGTGGTTTATGATGATGCCTCGGGTATGATGGCGGGCAGATTGTGGTGGTTATTGCGCTGGGTAGGACATAAAGCCGTGGCTTTACTAGACGGTGGACTACCCGCATGGCAAGCCGCTAAATATCCACTCAATAATGCCTTGCCCACAATCACCCCTTGTGATTTTCACGGTATTGCCCAAGATAATTTATGGGTAAGCACCGAATTTGTCGCGAATGAATTGCAAAATTCAGGCGGTGTATTAATTGATGCGCGTCCCCCCGAACGTTTTCGGGGCGAACAAGAACCAATTGACCCGATTGCAGGACATGTGCCTTTTGCCAAGAATTTTCCCTTGTCCCAGAATTTAAGCCCTGAAGGTAAATTTTTACCGCCCGAAGTATTACGCTCCCGTTTTGAAGCCCTAGGTGTGCCGCCCTCGCAAGTGGTCAGCATGTGTGGTTCAGGCGTCACCGCCTGTCATAATCTGCTAGCGATGGAAGTTGCAGGCTTAACAGGGGCGCGAATGTATGTCGGTTCATGGAGCGAATGGATTACGCGCCCAAAACACAGCGTAGCCACAGGGGCATAATTTGAAGCCAATACGAAAGTTTGCCTTACCCACCGTGCCTGTCAGCTTGGGGAAATTATTCGAGCACAGCGCGCGCTTGTTTCTCGCAAGCTTTTTAACGGTCTTATTGCCCAGCAGTGTTTTAACGGCATGGTCGTTTTTACCAGGGTTGCTGATTCCTGAACTCAGCTCGCCCGACCCAAAAGTTTTGATGGAAGGGATGCATATCTTTTTAAGCTATTTTCCCTTTTATCTCACAGGTATATTAATTTTATACGCGACCCTGTTTTATCGCCTCAACGCGTTGCTCGAAACCCAAGCACTCAGCAACTTTCAAGCATTCATGTTAGCGTTAGGTAAATTATTACCATTATTTGTCGCCGCAATCCTGTACACTCTGTTTAATGTGCTCGGCATGATGATTATTTTCCCCGCGATTTATTTCGGGATTGCCTTAATTTTATTCATGCCGTGCATTTTATTCGAGTACGCTAACGGCTTCACAGCCTTAACTGCCAGTTATAAATTGGTCGCAGGCGAATGGTGGCGTACTTCAGCCGCTTTAACCTTCCCTGTGATGGTTTCGGTGTTTTTGGGACTGCTGAGTATTGGCGGTTTGGAAAGTTTATTGGTTATTTTGGGTGAAAATAAAATAGAAGTCGTGCCTTATCTGCAATTTACCTATACACTAGTGACAGGCTTACTGAGTCCCCTCTATGTCACGACCTTATTACTGCACTATCATGATTTAAAACTGCGCAAACAACAAAGTCCCTTCGCACCGCCACAAGCTTTTGTCGCCTAGCGAATCCTATCCGCAACCTAAAACTTTTACGCGCTTCTTTTTTAAAAAGAAGTGATTTATTGCTATTTTCAATTCGCAAACCGTGTAAAATTATCATCTTAAAATTACGTTTTACTTTTTTTGTCTTGAATACAATCTTGTTGCCAAGACCCGCTCATACAGGTTCTACATGTCCACAGAAACTACCGAAAATCCCGAAATTACCATCCGTTTTTCCGAATTAGACCTCGCACCCGCCGTTCTCCGCGCTGTTGAAGAAGTGGGTTATGAAAGCCCCTCTCCAATTCAAGCCGAAAGTATTCCCCATTTATTGGCAGGGCGCGATTTATTAGGGCAAGCGCAAACAGGCACGGGTAAAACCGCCGCCTTTTCCTTGCCTTTGTTAAGCCGTTTAGATTTAAGCCGTCAAACCCCGCAGATTTTGGTGTTGACCCCCACGCGGGAATTAGCGATTCAAGTCGCTGAAGCGATGCAAACCTACGCGCGTTATATGCAAGGTTTTCATGTATTGCCCGTTTACGGCGGACAAGGCATGGATACCCAATTACGCCAATTAAAGCGTGGCGTGCATGTTGTGGTGGGAACACCCGGACGGATTTTAGATCACTTACGTCGCCGTACTTTAGTCTTAGATCAGCTGTCTGCTTTAGTGTTGGATGAAGCCGACGAAATGCTGCGTATGGGCTTTATCGATGACGTAGAAGTGATTTTAGAACACACCCCCACCACACGTCAGGTTGCCTTGTTCTCAGCAACCATGCCTGATGTGATTCGTCGTGTGGCAAAACGTCACTTAAAAAATCCCGTCGAAATCCATATCAAGAGCAAGACCACCACCGTTTCTACGATTAAGCAACGTTACTGGCAGGTCTCGGGTTTACACAAGCTGGATGCTTTAACCCGTATTCTCGAAGTGGAAGATTTTGAAGCGATTTTAGTCTTCGTACGCACCAAAACTGCCACGGTTGAACTGGCTGAAAAGTTAGAAGCTCGCGGTTATTCTAGTGCGCCTTTAAATGGCGACATGAATCAATCCGTGCGTGAAAAAACCGTCGAACGTTTGAAGAGTGGCGATTTAGACATCGTGATTGCAACGGATGTAGCTGCTCGTGGCTTAGACGTAGAACGCATTTCTCACGTCATCAACTACGATATTCCGACCGATACTGAAGCTTATGTGCATCGGATTGGACGTACAGGACGCGCTGGGCGCAAAGGTGAAGCGATTTTATTCGTGTCTCCTCGTGAACAAAGCATGTTGCGTGCGATTGAACGTGCCACGCATCAGCCGATTACTCCGATGCAATTGCCGACACATGAAGACATCGTGGATCGTCGGATTAATCAATTCAAGCAAACTATTACCGACACTTTAGATGCTGAAGATTTGACCTTCTTTGAAGATTTAATCAACAAGTATCAAGCAGAACACGATGTGGGTTTAAGCGAAATTGCCTCTGCTTTGGCGTTCTTAGTTCAAAAGAAACGTCCTTTGTTGATGAAGAAAAAGCCTGAGCCTGTCGCCGCCAAAGCCTTTAGTGATCGTCCTCCTCGGGAACGTAGTGAGCGTGGCGAACGCGGTGAAAGACCTGAACGTTCAGAACGCAGAGAACGTCCTGACACTGGCCCTGAAGCAGGAATGCAACGTTTCCGTATCGAAGTGGGTCGTGAGCACAATGTGCAACCGAAACATATCGTCGGTGCAATTGCGAATGAAGCAGGGATTGATAGCGCAAACATTGGGCATATCAAACTGTATGACAGTTACAGCACCGTTGACTTGCCACAAGACATTTCACGCGATGCCGTGCGTCTGTTAAAGAAAGTGTGGGTTTGTGGTCAACAACTGCACTTGAGTTTAGCGGAAGATCGCAGTGGTGGGGCAGGTGATGTGCGTGCTAGCAAGCCCAGAGCACCGCGCAAACCGAGTACCTTTAAGCCTGATTTTAAGGCAGCTGACTCACGCAGCAAGCCCCCTAGAAAACGCAGCTAACCGCGTATTAATTGGGAAAGTGCTTCATTAAAGACGTGTAAGAGGAGCTGAAGTTGAACCTTCACCCTCCTTTTTCAAGAGAGCGAAGGTTTTAGCCTTGCTAAGTTTCGCTTTCGTCTTCCAACATCCGCTTAAACAAAGTGCCACCACAATTGGGGCAAGCAGGCACATGCGTAGGTTGGTAAAAAGCTAGCACTTCCCCACAGTTAGCGCATTGTAATGTCCCTGTGGTGATTTCTCCGCTAGTCCATTCCGTGGCTTGGCGAGCGCGTTCTGCAAGATTATCTAATTCAGTACGGGTGTGATCGACCATACCTGTGAACAGCGTTAAAAACTTGTCTTCCAATAATTCCAAATCAAAACGCATCCAATCAGCGAGTGCTTTCTCGGTATCACTGAGAAAATGTGCCGCACTGTGTAAATCACGCCGTAAATACTCCGCAATTTTTTCTGCTTCATCAAGGCTTAATTCGCCCAATTCAACGGCTTGAGTTTTTGCATGTTCTAAGGGCTGAGGCTGGGCTTTGGCGGCTTCTGCGCGTGCTAACATTTGCTCGTAAGCAGCTGATTTTTGAGGTTTAGGGGAGTGTGACATGGTGTGCTTTCCGATAATTTTTTATTAACATTATTTAACTAATGTCTACCGCGACTGTAAAACAATCGGGTTTATCTACAAATGCGCATAAAAAATATTACGCGCTCCGACGATGTTTCTGTTAACCCATTTTCCAGATAACAATCGCATTCTTTTTACGCCACCTATTTTTTTAATCTGAGTACGGCGGAAAAATTAACCATCATGAATAATATACTGTATCCACTCAGCAATCTCGATGATTTTTGCAGAGCAAGCGCATATAAAATTTTTCGATTTCAATGATTTCAGAAAGTTACGGTAATAAATTCAAGTAAAATATTATCTATAACTTATTGATTTTAAAGCTTATATGTTAGCCTTAAATTATAGGTATCTACACCTCTATCATCAATTCTTATCTTGTTCCTACGCAAAAGCCTTACTCGCATTAAATTATTAACTTGGTGCTAACTGCGCGGCGGCATAACTCGCGTGCTGAGTGAGCAGTGAAGCTTGTAACAAGTTTTGAGTGTATGGATGCTTAGGCTCGGTGAATAAAGCCTCAGTTTCGCCTTGTTCCACAAATAGCCCGTTACGCATCACAATAATGCGGTGCGACATTGCCCGAATCACTTTTAAATCATGGCTGATAAATAAATAGCTAATATGGTGGGTATGCTGCAATTGAATTAATAATTCTAACACTTGCTTTTGTACGGAAACATCCAGCGCACTGGTGGGTTCGTCTAACAAAATTAATTGCGGCTCTAAAATAATCACTCGCGCAATCGCAATGCGTTGCCGCTGCCCACCTGAAAATTCGTG
>JBDLSS010000258.1:0-4793 GCA_039799345.1 Pseudomonadota bacterium | reverse complement strand
CTTTCCAACGCAACCAACGTGATTGCTGAGGGTGAAGTTTTACAACTGCTCAATTGCCACGAACCCGACACCACTGAAGAAGCTTATTTTCAAGTGATTCGCTCCAAAACTGCAAAATTATTTGAAGCTGCCGCAGCCCTTGGTGCGGTGATTACCCACCAACCGCCCGCTGTCGAAGTTGCCATTGCAAGCTATGGCAGACATTTGGGAACAGCGTTTCAATTAATTGATGATGTGCTAGATTACAGCGCGACCCCTGAAGAAATGGGGAAAAATGTCGGGGATGATTTGGCAGAAGGCAAACCCACCTTGCCTTTAATCTATGCGATGCAACATTGTACGCCTGAACAACGTGAAGTTTTGCGGGATGCAATTATTAATGCGGGCAAAGATAAAATTGAGGAAGTGATGCAAATTATTCGCAGCACCGATGCGATTGCTTACACCGCAGCAGCAGCGCGTCGTGAGGCAAATATTGCTCTAACCTCTCTCGAGAAATTGCCGCCTTCGGTTTATCACGATGCTTTGCATGGTTTGGCGTTGTTTGCGGTACAACGTAATCATTAATTTTAATTTAAAGAAACCACTCCCCCAATGCTTATCTCGTTTCAAGACTCCCGCATGGAACGAGATAACAGACTTGTCTGGATCAAGATTTACAGGATTATCTGAATTAAACAGGATTACCTACTGATATTAATTATATATGGCTATTTTCTTCAATTCTGAAAACCCCGTAATTTATTAAAGAGAACTAAAAACTCTCAAAATTTGACCATTTCAATATTGCAGGCTATAAAGTTGGCAAGCATTTTTTAAATGGGTGAGTTGCCGCATGTTTGACGCAAAATTATTTCTGAAAACAGCACCGCACAAAGCGGGTGTTTATCAAATGTTTGACGTGAATAACTGTGTTATTTATGTGGGAAAAGCCAAAGATTTAAAAAAACGTCTTGCCAGCTATTTTAATGCCTCCGCTCAGCATAGTCCGAAAACCCGCGCTCTTGTCGCACAAATTGTCAATATTGTGCTCACAGTCACGCACACCGAAATTGAAGCCCTGATTTTAGAAAATACCTTAATTAAAGCCCATCAGCCGCGTTACAACATTTTGCTGCGCGATGATAAAAGTTATCCTTATCTTTATTTATCCGCTCATCGTTTCCCACGTTTAAGCATTTATCGCGGTGCAAAACGCGGCAAAGGTCGCTATTTTGGCCCGTATCCACAAGTCAGCGCGGCGTATGACAGTCTCAATTTATTACAAAAAATTTTCCCACTCCGAACCTGTGAAGACAGCGTTTTAAACAATCGTTCGCGCCCTTGTCTACAATATCAAATCAAGCGTTGTACCGCGCCTTGTGTGGGTTTTATTGATGAAGCGGCTTATCAAGAAGATATTCACCACGCGGTGTTATTTCTGGAAGGGAAAAGCAACACCATTATTAAAAATTTGGTGGAAAAGATGGAAATCGCTGCTAAACAATTAGCTTTTGAAAAAGCCGCCGTTTATCGTGACCAAATTAGCAGGTTAAGCAGTTTACAATTTAAACAATATGTAGACACTGCGAGCGGCGAAGTGGATGTGATTGCCATTGTGGATAAAGCAGGATTGGTTTGCGTGCAAGTACTCACGATTCGCGGCGGGCGACATTTGGGCAGTCGCGCTTATTTTCCAAAAATTATGCAGGATGATGATTTAGATAAAATTTTACTCGCATTTTTGCCACAATATTATTTCGCCACCCAGCATGACGTTCCTAAAGAAATTGTATTAAATCGTAAATTACCCGTCTCAGAAATCAATACTTTAGTTGCCGCCATTCAGCAACAGCGCGGTGTGAATTTGCAAATGCAACATGCGGCACGCGGCACTAAGGCGCGTTGGCTAGAAATGGTGGCGCAAGATGCTGAAACCAGTTTGAGCCAACGCCAGCCCAATCATTATCGCGAACAACTTGCCGCTTTAACGGTCGCTTTGGGTTTGGACAGTTTGCCGCAACGCATGGAATGTTTTGATATTAGTCACACCCAAGGTGAAGCGACAGTCGCGTCTTGTGTGGTGTTTGATGGCGAAGGCATTTGTTCGAGTGCGTATCGTCGCTTTAATATTGAAGGCATTGTCGGCGGCGATGATTACGCAGCGATGCAGCAAGCTTTGCAACGACGCTTTGCACAAGCGGCGAAACATCCCGAAACCTTGCCCGATGTGCTGTTTATCGACGGCGGCAAGGGACAAGTAAAAGTCGCACAACAGGTACTAACTGAGTTAAACTTAGTGCAAATACGCCTTGTGGGCGTTGCAAAAGGCACGGGGCGGAAGGCTGGTTTAGAAAGCTTGATTTTACCCGAGCGGGCACAAGTTTTGCTGTTGGCACAACATGATCCCGCTTTGCATTTAATTCAACAAATTCGGGATGAGGCGCATCGTTTTGCGATTACGGCTCATCGACAACGCCGCCAACAACGTATGCAACATTCTGTTTTAGAAAATATTGCAGGGATTGGCGCAAAACGGCGGCAAAATTTATTGAACCATTTCGGCGGCTTACAAGGTGTGGCGCGGGCAGGCGTTGAAGATTTAGCCCGAGTCTCTGGGATTAGCGAGCAATTAGCACAACAGATTTACGACTTTTTTACCCATCCGTGAATATTCCAAATAGCTTAACTGTATTACGTATCGTCCTAATTCCCATCTTTATGGGTGTTTTCTATTTACCCTTGTCATGGGTGAATCTCGCAACCACGGGCATTTTCGCCCTTGCAGCAATTACTGACTGGTTTGATGGTTATTTAGCACGGCGTTGGCAACAAACCTCTGCATTTGGGGCATTTCTTGACCCTGTTGCCGATAAGTTGCTGGTGGCGGTGGTGTTAGTGCTCTTGGTTCAAAAGCATCCCAGTGTGTGGATGGCAATCCCAGCGGCGGTGATTATTGGGCGTGAAATCACGATTTCAGCCCTGCGCGAGTGGATGGCGGAGTTGGGAGAGCGCACTCAAGTTTCCGTGTCTTTCATTGGTAAAGTCAAAACTGTAGCACAAATGGGCGCATTGTTAATGTTATTGTACGATGTGCCGCTGTTTGATATTTCCATGCATAAAGCGGGTTATATTTTGCTGTATATCGCCGCTTTACTCACGTTATGGTCGATGTTTATTTATTTGCGGGCAGCCTTGCCGATTTTGTTGCGCGGTAAGATTTAATAACTTTAGGAGTTACGCAGTTGAAACACTAATTCTTTTATTTACAATGAGTTAGCACTATGCGCTACATAATTATATTTATATTAAAATCAAATAGTTACCGATTCAATTGCGTAATTCCTATGTTTTAAGTCCCCTTTAGGGGATTTAGGGGCTGGTTTTAAGGTTTAACCCTCTTCAGGGGGTTGGGGCGCAGTTAAAACTTAATTGATGACACGCCCTAACTGACTATAAATAAAAAAATTCGTGTTTCAACTGCGTAACTCCTAAACTTAATGGCTGTGAAGCAAGAGCATGGAACGATATAAGCTATTACTTATTAAAGCTTTTTTCGTAGAACTCAGATTATATAATTCAAATAATCACCCGTGGAAAGCACTATGAACCCAGTCAGTGACGAAACCATTGCTGCCATCGCCACGCCTGTCGGACGTGGGGGAATTGGCGTAGTACGGGTTTCTGGAACATTAGTCGCCGCCATCGCCCAAGCCCTGCTCGGCGGTTTGCCCAAAGCCCGTTATGCCAGCTATCGCGATTTCAAAGACTCCCAAGGCGAAACCATCGACCAAGGCATCGCGCTATATTTTCCCGCCCCCAACTCGTTCACGGGCGAAGATGTTTTAGAATTACAAGGACATGGCGGCGTAGTGGTCATGGATCGCCTGCTGCAAACGATTTTAGAATACGGTGCACGCCTTGCCCGCCCCGGCGAATTTTCAGAACGCGCTTTTTTAAATGGCAAAATCGATTTAACCCAAGCCGAAGCCATTGCCGATTTAATTGACAGTGCCTCAGTGCAAGCGGCACGTTGTGCCTTACGTTCTTTGCAAGGCGAATTTTCCACGCATATTCATAGCCTTGTCGATACTTTAATCTGGTTGCGCACTTATATTGAAGCAGGCATTGATTTTGTCGATGAAGAAATTGACTTGCTCGCAGACGGTTTAGTCATCAAAAAAATCAATGAATTACAGCAAGCGGTGGCGCGAGTTTTAGACAAAGCCCAACAAGGCTATTTATTGCGTGAAGGCTTGCGCGTGGTGTTGGTCGGTGAACCCAATGTGGGCAAATCCAGCCTGTTAAATAGTTTGTCTGGGCGCGACAGCGCAATTGTCACCCCCATCGCAGGTACGACTCGCGATGTAATTCATGAACATATTCAATTAGATGGCATTCCATTACACATCACCGACACCGCAGGTTTGCGCGAAACCGAAGATTTAGTCGAACAAGAAGGCATTCGGCGCACACGGATTGCGTTGCAAGAGGCTGATATTGTTATTTTATTATTAGATGATCGTTATGATAATGATGTGCCACAGCAAGCTTTGCTGGCAGAAATGCCCACGCCGCCTGTGATTATTCGCAATAAAATTGATTTAAGTGGACATGAAGCAGGGATTAACGCGCAGGGCGTGGTGTATTTGTCGGCAAAAACAGGCGCGGGTGTTGCCGAATTAAAGCAGCATTTGAAGGATAAAGTTGGGGTGCATGATTACAGCGAAGGCAATTTTATCGCACGCCGCCGCCATTTAGACGCTTTGCAACGCGCCCAGCAGGCTTTGAATAATGCAGAAATCCGCACCTTA
>JBDLSS010000257.1:0-8343 GCA_039799345.1 Pseudomonadota bacterium | reverse complement strand
GCAATGCCCACCCTACTTACTTATTGTCTGAATCAGGATTGACAGGATTATCCGAATTAAGCAGGATTAATCCTTCATAGAAAGAAAACATTCAGTTTTTTAATTCTGAAAATCCTTTAATCCTGTGAATTCTGATTCAGACAATCCTTACAGCTTTAGCACTACCAAAATTTTTACTGCGCCCCCAACCCCCTAACGGGGGCTAAAGATGAAGATTAAAATGGTTTTAAGTCCCCTTTAGAGGATTTAGGGGCGCAGCGACACGTTCCCATACCGTAAAACGATAAGCGTGAGGATTACGTTCATCAGCGGTAAAGGCTTCACTGCTCACTTCTTGCCATTCTGCTAAGGGAAATTCAGGAAAATAACTATCGCCCTGAAACTCGCCGTCTACCCAAGTGATATATAAACGCTGCACCTGCGGCAAACTTAAACTGTAAATACTGCTGCCGCCGATAATAAAACTTTCTTCCTGTCCCGCACAAAGCGCAAGCGCGTGGGCTAAATCGGGCACAACTTTACAGCCTGCAATTTCGGAAACATGGTGGCTGAGCACGATATTCATGCGTCCTTCCAAAGGCTTGCCGATGGACTCATAGGTTTTACGTCCCATAATCACAGCTTTGCCTATCGTGACTTGGCGAAAGTGTTTTAAATCGGCGGGCAATCGCCACGGCAAATGATTTTCATATCCAATCACCCGCGCAGCATTCATTGCCACAATCAGGCTTAAACAAGGGGAAGTTGACATACGGAAACACTCAATTGTCGGGGAATATTTTGTACATTCCAGTGCAAAATACTATACGCCCAAAATTCGGATAAGCTGGCTTCTAATAAATTGTCGGGAGGATTTTGTCCCAATAATTTTAAGATTTGCCATAATAATTTTTGCGGACGCTGTGCTGCAATCGGGGCAGCATGATTTTGTTTACTGAGTTTGCGCCCGTGTTCATCAAGCAACAGCGGCAAATGGGTATAGTGCGGCGTGGGATAATTGAGCAGTTGCTGCAAATAAATCTGGCGCGGGGTGTTATCCAGCAAATCTGCGCCGCGCACAATATGCGTCATTCACTGCAAAGCATCATCCACCACCACCGCAAGCTGATAGGCGAAAATCCCATCGCGGCGTTTCAAAATGAAATCTCCCAGCTCGTGACTTAAATCTTGAGAAAATGGGCCTTGAATTTCATCCTGAAACTGAATTTCACCTGTCACTTGCAGCCGCCACGCTTGCGCTTGATTTGATTCGGGAATACCAGCCCGACACCGCCCATTATAAATTTTTCCCGCCAATTGTTGGCGCGTGCACACACAAGGATAAACATAGTGCTGTTGACGCAATTGCTCAAGTACATCGGAATAATAGGCAAGGCGTTGGCTTTGATACAGCACCTCGCCATCCCACTGCATTCCGAAATATTCGAGGGTATTTAAAATCGCGGCACTTGCCCCCGCAACCACGCGGGGACGGTCAAGGTCTTCAATGCGTACTCGCCAGCATCCATTGTGGTGGCGAGCATGAAGAAAACTTCCGACAGCAGTCAGTAGCGAACCGAGATGTAATGCACCTGAGGGAGAGGGGGCAAAGCGTCCTTGATACGCTGCAACAGGAGAGACAGGGCGGTACAAAAATCTATTTAAGCGTGTTGTTTTTCACGCAACTCATCAAGGGTTTTGCAATCAATACATTTGGTTGCTGTGGGACGCGCTTCGAGACGACGCACACCAATTTCAACACCGCACACTTCGCAATAGCCATAATCCCCAGAATCAATTGTTCCGATGGATTCATCAATTTTCTTGATCAATTTACGTTCACGATCACGGGTTCGCAGCTCTAAAGTAAATTCTTCTTCTTGCGTGGCACGATCATTGGGATCGGGGAAATTGGCAGCTTCGTCTTGCATGTGGTGCACAGTACGCTCAACTTCTTCCATCAATTCTTGTTTCCAAGCCAATAAGATGTGACGAAAGTGTTCGCGCTGTTGACCGCTCATATACTCTTCCCCCGGTGCTGTCTGGTAGGGGGTAAAGCTCTTAGGGGCACCTGCTTTTGTTTCAGCCATTACAATCAGCTCCAAGTTCATAAAAATATTCTTTTATAACAGAATTTTATAGATAAGACAAGATTACAACTGGTAGACCAGAAATCTAAAAATTGTAAGCTATTCAATAACTCCTGCTCTTTCAGAGCAAAAAAGTTATTATTTCACCTTTATATCAAAATGATAAGGCTTTATTACGTGCTAATTTCTTAGGATATTATCCATGCTCATCGCTTCAGCCCACATCAAAACAGTATCATTGCGGCATAGTTTTATTTCTTTCAAGGGCTGGGGACGGTAATTTTTCAATTTTGAGCGGCATAATAGCGAAATTGTAAACATTAGGCACGAAAATTTATACATCCCACAGCCTGCTAAAACACTCAACTTCCGTGCTGGAAAATTTTAACTAACTCAAATAGTTCCCTAGAGAGCTGTGCCACATCGCTATTTCCCTGTGGGGTTCTGCACGATTATTTCACGCATAGCATATACTCTGTGCGACATTTCAACTAATATATTGAACGCACTTAATCTGCAACACCCAAGTTCTACGCGATCACTCTGTTAGTTGGATAACAGCGATTTATTAAGTGTGTCGCAACTTAATAAATTTCATCAAAATTGTATAAATACAAGATAACTGCGGTGATGGTGTTGCAGATTAAGTGTTAAACTAACAAACTCTAACACCTAGTTTAATTATTGGAGGAACTATGGCAGTCTCTCAACTCAAGTATCCCGAAAACGGTCAAAAAATTACAATTAAAGACGGGCAAATAGTTGTGCCTGACAATCCCATCGTTGGTTTCGTAGAAGGGGACGGTATCGGTCCTGACATTATGCGTGCCTGTCTGCGTATTTGGGATGCAGCTGTAGAGAAAGCTTATGGCGGCAAACGTAAAATTGCATGGGCTGAATTGTATATGGGTGAAAAAGCCGCTCAGCATTATGACGGTAATATTTTCCCTAAAGAAACGCTGGATGCTTTACAAGATTTAGTGGTTTCTATCAAAGGCCCTTTAACCACGCCAGTCGGCGGCGGTTTCCGTTCTTTGAACGTTGCCTTACGTCAAGATTTAGATTTATATGCTTGTGTGCGTCCCGTTTGTTATTATCAAGGCGTGCCTTCCCCGATGGTTCACCCTGAACAAGTCGATGTGGTGATTTTCCGTGAAAACACCGAAGACGTTTATGCAGGGATTGAATATCAATCAGGTTCTCCTGAAATGCGTAAAGTCGAAAAGTTCCTTAGAGAAGAAATGGGCGCTAAATTCTTCGACGACGCTGGGATTGGTATCAAACCTATCAGCCCCTTTGCAAGCAAACGCTTGGTTCGTAAAGCAATTAAATATGCTATCGATAATGGTCGTGAAAGCGTTACCTTAGTACATAAAGGTAACATCATGAAATATACCGAAGGTGCATTCCGTAACTGGGGTTATGAAGTTGCGCGTGACGAATTCGGCGATCAAACCATTACCGAAGAAGAATTGTATAGCAAATACGGCGGCAAACAACCTGAAGGCAAAGTGGTCATCAAAGACCGTATTGCTGACATTATTTTCCAATTAATGCAATTACGTCCTAGCGAATTCGACGTGTTAGCCACCATGAACTTGAATGGTGACTACCTCTCCGACGCAATCGCAGCAGAAGTCGGCGGCGTGGGTATCGCCCCCGGCGCAAACATCAGCGATCACGTTGCTGTGTTTGAAGCTACCCACGGGACTGCCCCTAAGTATGCTAACTTAGACAAAGTAAATCCTGGTTCTTTATTATTCAGCGGCGTGATGATGCTTGAATACATGGGCTGGAGAGAAGCGGCTGATTTAATCAGCATCGCTTATCCTCAAGTGGTACATAAGAAAGTTGTGACCTATGACTTTGCTCGTCAAATGGAAGGCGCAATTGAAGTGTCCACCAGCGGCTTTGCTGATGCCTTGATTCAACAAATCAAAGGCGCGGTCGATGTTGAAACCGTGCGTAAAGAACGTGATGCAGCCATCGAACAAGAACGCAAAGAACGTGAAGCGAAGCGTGTTTCTGAACCTGTTCAACAAATGATCGAATCTGGTCGCACCCCACACACCGTGGGCGACATCATGCGTATCAACCCAATTTCGGTTGAAGGCAGTGTCAGCGTTGAAGAAGCCATGCACTTAATGCGTAAGAACCGTGTCAGCAGCGTGTTGGTCAAGCCTGACAGCGAAAATGCACAATGGGGCATCATGACTCAAACCGACGTGATCAATAAAGTCGTGTTGGTGAGCCGTGCACCTTCCAGTATCAAAGTGGGCGAAATCACCACCCGTCCTGTGAAAACTGTGCCTGTAGATACCTCTTTGCATGAATGCGTCAATGTCATTACCCGTGATCGTATCCGTCGCGTTGTGATTGAAACCGATGGCACACCTATTGGTATCGTCAGTGACACCGACGTGTTCCGCACGGTGGAAGAATTCGGGTGGATGCCTGAATAATTCTAACTTGCGAGAGCAAGCCCGACTCGGTATTGCACTGAGTCGGGAAAATATCTATCCTGCACCCAGTGACCAGTTTAACGGTCACTGGGTATTTGTTTATAATAACCCTTAACTTTAACGCGCTCGCGCCCTATTTCAATCCACATCCCTCTGTCGAGTAGCCATCGACAGCTCGCTGGATAAGCTCTATGAAACGCTTACCAAAAAGATAACATGTTAATGCATGTTGAAATAATTGAACTATCCCCTAAAGCGGATGGTTTCAGACCATAAAGAAAATTGGATGAACACAGCAACCACTGAAAAATTACAGAAAGTCTTAGCCCGTGCGGGCTTAGGTTCACGCCGTGAAATTGAACAATGGATCGTCGCAGGACGGGTCAAAGTTAATCAAAAACTGGCAACCCTTGGCGACCGCGTTAGTCAAGAAGACGATATTCGGGTGGATGGCAGACAAATTACCCTGCGCCATCTTGCACCCCCACCGCGCCAAATTTTGGCGTATCATAAACCTGTCGGTGAAGTTTGTACTCGCACTGACCCCGAAGGTCGTCCCACGGTGTTTGACAGCTTGCCCCGTCCCAAACAAGGACGCTGGATCAGTATTGGGCGGCTGGATATTAATACCTCAGGCTTATTGTTATTTACTAACGATGGTGACTTAGCCAATCGTTTAATGCACCCTTCTTTCCAACTTGAACGCGAATATGCAGTGCGCGTGCTCGGTGAAGTCAGCCCCGAAATGCTGGAAAATTTACGCACAGGCGTACAATTAGAAGATGGCATTGCCCAATTTGACTTTGTCAAAGATGCAGGCGGTGAAGGCGCAAATCATTGGTATCATGTGATTTTACGCGAAGGACATAAACGTGAAGTGCGGCGTTTGTGGGAATCACAAGGCGTAACCGTCAGCCGTTTAACCCGTATTCGTTATGGTGCAATCAGCCTGCCCCGTGGTTTACGCATGGGTCGTTATATACAACTGACTGAATTAGAAGCACATCCTTTATTATTACAAGTCGGTATGGTCGGTGAAAAACCGCCGAAACCGCCCGCTACCCCCGAAAATATTTCAAAGCCACCCCGCAGTGCACGCAGAACCCCCGTGCGTCGCCGTTAAATGCAAGACTTGCCCACCGTCTCCCCCATGACAATGATGTTTTACGCGCTATGTTAATACGTTACTTACTTTGTGCCCTATGCTTAAGTTTAACCCCACTCAGCAGCTTTGCGGAAAGCGTTGAATCGCAACGTGAATTGTTTCAACAAGCTTATCAAGCGATTCAGAACAAGGATTATGAAAGTGCTAACGCGCTGACCGAATCTTTGCGTGAGTATCCACTTTACTATTTCCTGCGTTACCATTTATTACGCGCCCGAGGCAATAATTTAACCCACGCTGAAGTTTATGAATTTATTAGCCATTATGGGGAAAGTGTCGTTGGGGAAAGTTTGCGCCAAGATTGGTTAAACAAACTTGCCATGCAACGCGCCTGGTCTGATTTTCTTAGTATTTATACCCCACAAAAAGCAGTCGCTTTGCAATGCTTCCATGTACAAGCACGCTTGAATGACCCTGCCCAAGCCGATATGGCTTTGCAAGATATGAAAGTGATTTGGCTTACAGGGAAAAATTTACCCGAAGCCTGTAATGTCGCGACTGCTGCTTTATATAACAGTCCAATCATGGATAGCGATTTAATTTGGCAACGTATTCGTTTAGCCATGCAGAAAAACAATGCTGAATTAGCGGCGGTGCTCGCAAAACGTTTAAATCCTACCGCACAATCTTGGGCAACACGTTGGCAGGCAGTGCATAAAAATCCGTCAGCAAATTTAGACACTTCCGCTTACCCCAATATCGATTATGCGCGTGATATTTTACTGCATGGCGTGCGTCGGATTGCCAGCAAAGATGCGGGCAATGCGCGGGCTTTTTGGAACAAAATTCAAAACAGTTACAGTTTTACCGCCGAGCAACAAGGCGACTTATTACGAGACATCGCGCTGCAAGCAGCAAAACAATATCATCCGCAAGCTATCCGTTGGTTAGCCAACATTCCCGCTGATTCAGTGACTGAAGAAGTCAGCAGCAAACGTTTATTATTTGCCTTGGAAACGCAAAACTGGCAAGCTCTTGCTAATTTTATTCAAAACACGCCTGAAGACCAAAAAAATACCTATCAATCCCAATATTGGTTGGCGCGAGCTTTAGAGCAATTAGGGAAGAAAGACGCAGCGCAAGGCTTGTATCAAAATCTTGCGAAAGTGCGTGATTATTATGGTTTTATGGCGGCAAATCGGATTAGTGCACCTTATCAAATGCAAGATTACCCCACGGTTTATTCTGAAGGCGAAGCCAATGAAGTGTTGCATGTGGGTGGGATTATTCGTGCGTTTGAGTTGTTCCGTGTGGGTTTGCGAATTGATGCCCGCAAGGAATGGACTTCTACCGTTAAAAATCTTTCGCCGCGCAATATGGAAATCGCCGCAACCTTGGCAAGCCGCGCAGGCTGGCATGATCGGGCGGTGATGACAGCAGTTAAAGCGGGCAATTTTGACGATTTAAGTGTGCGTTTTCCCTTGGCATTCCAACAGCAATTAAGTGCGGCGGCGAACAATCAAGGTATTGATTTATCTTGGGTTTATGGTATTGTGCGCCAAGAAAGCGCATTTATGTGGGATGCACGTTCCCATGTCGGCGCATTAGGTTTGATGCAATTGATGCCTGCCACGGGGCGCATGATGGCGCGTAAAGTGGGCTTAAATGTTGCCAATGGCGAGCGCGATATGTTGCAAATTGATAATAATATCGCAATGGGTACGGCATATTTAAGAATGCTTTCGTCACAATTTGATGGCAATTTTATGTTAGCAACAGCAGGCTATAACGCAGGTCCTGGGCGTTCCAAAGCTTGGGTTGCGAAATATGGTTGTTTACCTGCGGATGCTTGGGTGGAAATGATTCCGTTTAGCGAAACGAAGACTTATGTGAAACGGGTGTTATTTTTCACCAGTGTGTTTGAAGCGCGTTTAGGCTTGCCCAGCCAACCGATGCGGGTGGTTTTACCCAGTGACAGTTGCAGTGCTAGTAATGACACTGCACCGCTGGAAACCACTGCACCCATTGAAGCTGAAAGTTCAGAATCGAATAGTTAAAGTCTAAGCTCAAGCTCCTAGCTCCTTAAAATCACTACCCTTAAGTTAAGGAAAATACCCCCCGCATTTCCCATACAGGAATTAGGGTGACGATGTGTTTCGTTCCTTGGCACATCATCCTATTAACTATGAAAAAGGCAGGATGCAACGCACGGGTGGCGGTGCATCCTTAGGGGTAAGAATGTGAATTATTGATAACGCCCAAGCCGTTCTAAAACTTCGATTTCATAGCCATCGGGGTCTTTCACAAAAAAGAATTTGGCTAATAATTGCCCGTCTTCTTTAAATTCCACCACATCACGCGGCTCAAAACCTAAGTTTTTGAAACGAGCATGTTCTGCGTCCACATCGGGCACGGTGATAGCAATATGACCGTAACCGCTGCCGTGGGTATAAGCTTCGGTGCGCCCATGGTTCAAGGTTAATTCCAGTTCAAAAGGGCTTTCATCATTGCCCAAATAGACCAGTGTAAAATCACTAAATTCGTGGCGGGCTTTCACGCCAAAGGCAAATGCTTGTTGATAAAATATGATTGAGCGATCTAAATCTAAAACACGAATCATGCTGTGTAAAAATTTTGCCACGGGTAAATTCCTTTTAGGGTTAGAGACAATAAGGCAGATTTTATTGAAAAATTTGCTACTTATTCA